>NZ_JAAGPS010000179.1:0-11515 GCF_017105025.1 Paraburkholderia sp. Ac-20336
ACAGCGAGGCGACGTTGCTGTTCGTCGTGCTCAAACCCGTCGACAGCGAGCTTTCCACCGTCGACGCCGAGGTCGACAGCGAGGCCACATTGCTGTTCGTTGTGCTCAGACCAGTCGACAACGAACTCACCGCGGTCGACGTCGACGTCGACAAACTGCCGACAGCCTGATTAGTCGCATACAGTTGCGATCCGTTGATCGCATCGGTGCTCGTTTCCGTCACCTGTCCCGCTGCGACATTTGTAATCTGACGCTCCGCGTCCTGCGTCCCGACACTCACGACACTCGTCGGATTAGTACCCGCATAGGCATAGGTCGTACCACCTACCGTCCCGCTGGAAGTTGGATGAGGTACGTCGGTGATCGATCCCGAGCCGAGCGCCACGTCGCCCGAACTCGCCGTAGCCGTCGCACCATTGCCGATCGCGACGCTTCCTGTGGTGGACGTCGAAGTACCAGCGATTGTGTTTTGACCGAGTGCAACCGAACCCGGTCCTTGTGCCGTGTTCGTGTTGCCAATCGCCAGTGCGCCATCGCCGCTTGCCGTGTTGTTAGCCCCCAGCGCTGCAGCGCCCGTCCCGGTTGCAGTATTCGGATCACCAAGCGCGATCGCCCCGCTACCTGAAGCGGTCTGACCTTCCCCCAGTGCAATCGCGCCAGATCCCGACGCCACGGTCGAGTTATGACCACCCGCAATCGATCCCGGTCCGGCAGTTGTACTTACGGTGTTGCCGTCCCCAATCGCGACCGTTGAAGCCGCTGCGGCAGTAGACTGATGACCGATCGCCACGCTCTGATCGCCGGCTGCATTGACAGCATTGCCTACAGCCGTTGCACCGGCACCGCTGGTGATGGCATCCACACCCGCAGAGAGTGCATTGATGCCGGTCGCACCATCATTGTTGTAATTGCCGCCCTGAACACCGTTGTCGTTGGCGCTGTAATAATGCGTGCGCGTAGCCGATACAACCGTCGACAGCGATGACACATTGCTGTTCGTTGTGCTCAGACCCGTCGACAACGAACTTACACCAGTGGACAGCGAACTCTCCGTCGTCGAGGTAGACGTCGACAGCGACGACACGTTGCTGTTGGTCGTGCTCAAACCCGTCGACAGCGAGCTTTCCACCGTCGACGCCGAGGTTGACAGCGAGGCAACATTGCCATTCGTCGTGCTCAACCCTGTCGACAGTGAACTCACCGCGGTCGACGTCGACGTCGACAAACTGCCGACAGCCTGATTAGTCGCATACAGTTGCGATCCGTTGATCGCGTCCGTGCTCGCAGCACTGACTCGTCCGGCTGCGACGTTGGTGATTTGACGCTCCGCGCCCGATACGCCGACACTTACCACGCTCGTTGGATTGGCTCCCGCATAGTTGTACGTCACGTCCCCAACCGTGCCCGTCGCAGTCGCATTCGGTCCCGCCGTCACCGATCCCGAACCCAATGCGACATCACCCGAGTTCGCTACCGCCGTCGCACCCTTGCCGATTGCAGTACCGTTCGCGCCCGCCGTAGCCCCATCCCCCTGTGCTATGCCGTATGCTCCCGTGACCGCCGCCGCACGGCCAACTGCAACGCCCGAAGTCGCCGCAGCTGCAACGGACGACTGGCCGCCGAGGGCGATCGAATCCGATGCGGCCGCCTGCGCCCCCTTCGTCGCATTGCTACCGATCGCGATCGCGCCAGAACCTGACGCGATGACGGAATTAGCTTGCGACAACGGCGTCGTACCGTTACCACCCGCACCACCAATTGCAACTGAATTCAACGCATTGGCAGTCGAACCGAAGCCAAGCGCAGTAGCCGCTGTGCCGCTCGCGGTCGATTCAAGACCCGCCGCCGTCCCGAACAGTCCCGCGGACGACAGCAGGCCAGAGACTGTCGCACCGGTACCCGTTGCCTTGGCAAACGCACCCGATACCGTTACCCCCAAATTTCCGTTGCCGCTTGAGTTACAACCAACCACCATCGAATAGGTACCCGATCCATCCGCGGCATTACTCGACGTTGGTCCTGGATTGACGCGACCAACTACGCCCGAACTTCCGGTATTGCACGACTGCACTGTATTGACAGTATTTGCATTGGCAAGCGAAGGTATCCCGATCACCAATGCCGTAATAACAGTGGCAACAACCGAAGACTTGTTCGGCTTGCCACGCGCCGAATCGATTTCCGATGTCGCAACCCATGTACCAAGCGCGTCATTCCAGATGACGCGGTAGATCCGGTTCATATTATTAGCACTCCGATATTTTATATGTAAAAATTACTACTTTCGTTTTTCGTCCCAGCCACTTTAGAGCGTGTTAAATACCTTGAAGTACTGGCACGGCGTGGACAGGCATGAGCATGGCGAAGACGATGAAGCGCCTGCCTGCGAGGGTCTCGGGCAGGCGCTCGCAATCGCGTGCCAGTCGCCTGAAGCGATTCAGCTATCCGAAGCTGGGCTCGACCACCCAGCGATGGGGCAGCAGCACGAAGCCTTTCTTTGCCTCGGGCAATCTGATGACCTGCAACTCCATACCTTCGGCGTGTGCGGCCTGCGCAACTGTGTCGCCGATATAGCCTTGGTCTGCAAAGGCGTGTTTTACCGTTTGCCCCGTGACGTACTCAAGCTGGCGGGCAAGCTCGTCGACCTGTGCGCGCTCCTGTTCGTTGGTGGGCGTAACGTGTACAGCGAGCAGCAGGCCCAGCGTGTCGACGGCCATATGAACCTTGCTGCCCCGCCTGCGCTTGTGAGAGCCATAGCCCGCGCACGGTCCGCTTTTGCGCGTGGACTGCAACGTGCGGCAATCGAGAATGACCCTGCTGCGCCACGCGCTGCACCGAGCGCAAATCGTTGACCATCTAGCACGGCGTGACCCCGAACCAGTTGTTCCACTGGCGCACGCTGTACCAGGACAGGAGCCTGTTGGCGGTCGAGGTTTGCGAGGGAGTGGTTCCCGCATCGGAGCGGGCCGATGCATTCAAACAGATTCGCGAGCTGCAGCGGATGCTTGGCAAAAAGACGATGGAGGACGAGATTCCCCGCGAAGCGGTCGAGTATGGTCCTGCAAAAAAATGGATGGCGTACTCGCCGTCGCTGCCGGAGGATGAGCGGTGAAACTGGTTTGTGAAGTTTCCGGCGTGTCGCGCCCGAACGTATCGGTACGCCGGGGGCGCGCGGCCACATGGCGCGATGGGCGGTAATCCAGGCAGACCGATGATGCGGTGGTGGTCGAAGAAATCCGCCGGGTTGTTGGTGATTTGCCCAGCTATGGCTATCGCCGCGTCTGGGAAGCGTTGCGCAATGAACGCGTTGCTGCCGGACAGGTACCGCTCAATGTGAAGCGCATCTATCGCGTCATGCGTGCGCATGGTCTGCTGATGCAACGCCGCCTGACTCAGCCTCGGTCGCAACGTCGGCACGATGGCAAGGTGGCCGTGGCGCGCAGCAACCAGCGTTGTTCGGACGGCATCGAGTTCCGTTGCGATAACGGCGAACCGCTGCGCGTGACGTTCGCGCTGCACTGCTGTGATCGTAAAGTAATGAACTGGGCGGCCACGACGGCGGGCCGCAGCGGCGACATCGTATGTGACGTGATGCTTGCTGCAGTGGAAAATCGGTTTGGCAATGCGTTGCATACACCGTCCGAAATCGAGTGGCTGACCGACAATGGTTCGGGCTACACGGCCGACGACACGCGCCGGTTCGCAGTGGTCATCGGCCTGAAGCCATTGACCACGCCGGTGCGCAGCCCACAAAGTAACGGGATGGCCGAGAGCTCCGTGAAGGCCATGAAACGCGATGACGTCGCCTTCATGTGAAAGCCAGACGCGGCGACTGCGGCACGCAATCTGTACCATCGCGGTCGAGAATTACAACGAGAAGCATCCCCATAGCGCGCTGAAATACCGCTCGCCTCGTGAGTTCCGGCGCTCGATGGATTCAGTAATCCTTACTGTGATGCTGTGTCCGATCCTGCTGGGTCAAGTCCAATTCCGCCAAGTTTCCACGTTTGGCTGAAAGCGCCTAACACGCTCTAGGAATATTTAATACAGACTAATCTGGCTTACGGAAATTTTCAAGCTAGTTGTCACCTCAACAATTTAATTTCAGGCGGCCTTCTTCTCTTGATGACGGTTTGGGGCGACGCCCTGGTTGTCTCTGCGATCCGGGAGATAGGATTGGCCGGCTGGAAGAGGAAAAAAGTACGTACACGGTAATTTGTTCTCTCCGAAGCATCTTAACGGTGATCTTTGCTATTGAGATTCCCGGTTAGATTCGGTGATTCTGAAGATCTTATGATTGATTGACAGGGTGCCGTTGCTTTCCTGGTATTATCATAAATGACGCATACGTACAATACCAGGGTTATACGGATAACACCGCTGCACAGGCTGCACGTGAAGAAGGCATTGAGTTGCAAGTCATCAAGCTCCCGAGGCGAAGAAAGGCTTCGTGCTGCTGCCCCATCGCTGGGTGGTCGAACGCAGCTTCGGCTGGCTCAACCGCTTCAGGCGGCTGCACGCGACTACGAACGCTTGCCCGAAACCTGGACAGGCTTGCACTTTGTCGTCTTCGCCATGCCCATGCTCGTTCATACTGGACCGATTATGCAAAGTGCCCAACCCGCCCTGGGGGGAGCATGAGACGCTATCTTGCCGACACATTTGCAATGGTGATTTTTTCGATTGCCATAGGTGCTTTCGTTGAGATTGTCATCACGGGGCTGACGATAGAGCAAACCATCAAAATACGTGCTGCTGCCATGCCAGTCTCGTTGTTAGTTGGAAGGCCATACGGAATTTATAGGGACTGGGTGTTCAGGCGACTAGGTAGTGCAGAAAAGACGCCGCTACAAGAAATCCTGCTGGATACCTTCATCAATTTGACGTTCCAGATTCCTCTTTATTCACTGATATTGGCATTGAATGGCGCCAGGTTTTTGCAGATTCTTACGGCAGTCAGTTCAATTCTTGTCATCGTTGGTCTTTCCGGTCGCCCCTACGGCATTTTCCTAAGAGGATGTCGGCGGTTGTTTAAAGTACCTGACACGCTCTAAGACCTCAAGTAATAGCTTCTGCTTGAGCGCAGTACATTCCGGCGCTGCCTCAATTACGAGGCCCGCGCCTGAAACCGATTCTGCGAGGTCGCAACACAAATGGACTTTTATTTGTTCGATCATCCGTGTGAATCTCAACCTCGCCTTGGACACGGAAATTCTGACGCCTCCCGGCGTCGTTATACGGCGCACAACGTGAAGCTCCGCGCTTCTTTCACCACGCGAACCGGGCGCTTTCGATGCCTGGGTGGTTTTCGCAACTCACAGAGTTGCTCGACTGCACTCCCGTTCAACGGGTCTTGCGCTGCCGTGCAACTGCACCACGCAACATCCACATATTCTTGAGTCACACCGTAACCCACCCCGGCTATCGGCCCGAACAGACTTAAGGAGGCAGTCATGCAAATGACAACTGAATCAGCACTGAAAATCAAGCCACACGTGCCCGAAGAAGCAGTGCAACTTGACGATATTCCCTGGAGACCGTTTCCCGATGCACTGTCCGTCGGTGGCATCCGCTGGAAATTCTTGCACGCATCGCCGGAAATGGGTGGATGGACGGCAATCTTCGATTGTCCTGCAGGCTCTTCGTTCAACGCACACTTTCACGTCGGGCCGGGCGAATACTTCCTTACCAGGGGCCGGATGGACGTGCGCGGTGGCGCCGAACAGGGTGGCGACACTGTCGTCGCACCCGCGTATGGCTACGAATCGGCGAACGCCCGTCACGACAAGACGTATTTCCCTGTCGATTCCGAGTTCTACATGACGTTCCTCGGGCCCCTCGAATTCATCAAGGAAGATGGGACTCCCATCGTCGTTGTGACGTGGGACGAAGCCCAGCGTGCCTACATCGACTAGAAAATTTGCACTCAACGCAGAGGTCAACATGTCAGTCACCACCGTTCCGGCTGCCGCAGCAACCAGCCAGATTTTCGACCACCATCTCGGTGCATTCGCGCAGGGTCTCGACGAACTCCTGAAGGACTACGACGACGGTTCCGTCATCGTCACGCCTGAGAAGACCTATCGCGGCACTACGGAAATCCGCGGCTTCTTTAAGGCATTTCTCGATGATGCCCAGCCAGCATTCTGGGACGCATTCAAGGTCACCAGCAAGAGTACGGAGGGTGAAATCGCCTACCTCGCCTGGGAAGCCCGGCCATTCATCGAACTGGCGACCGACACGCTTTACGTCAGGAACGGGAAGATTGCGGTCCAGACGTTTACTGCATTTTCGGGCTGACTGCAAAGAGGCTGCGATGGGCGAGCGCGAAGCCTGCGTTCGATGCCGGTAAAACATCTTGGGAGACAGGCATGGCAGGGAAACTCGAAGGCCGCACCGCGGTCGTTACGGGCGCCAGTTCCGGGAACGGTCGCGCGATTGCAATGGCCCTGGCGCGGGAGGGCGCTCACGTGGTGTGCTCCGACCTGAAGAAACAGGCGCTGCCGGGTGGCTACGAAAAAGACCTCGAAGTCGATACCGACGCGCTCATCAGTCAGAACGGTGGGAAAGCGACGTTCATCGCGGCAGATGCGAGTAAGGCCGTAGACGTGCAGAACGTCGTCGCTGATGCGGTAGAAAAGTTTGGCAGGCTCGACATCATGGTGAACAACGCGGGCGTGTTCACCGGTTTGCACAACATCATCGACGAAACCGAAGAGCAGTACGACTTCACGATGAACGTCAACGCCAAGGGTGTGTGGCTGGGGTGTAAATATGCCATCACGCAGTTCATGAAGCAGGAGCCGATAAAAGCTCGACCGGTGCCGAACTGCGGGGTCGTATCGTGAACATCGCGTCCATTGGCGGTCTGGTCGGACTCGCACTTGAGCCTGCTTACTGTGCCTCCAAGGGGGCGGTGGTCAACCTGACACGTGAGCTCGCAATCGATTTCGCGCCGGAGCGAATCAACGTCAATGCCATTTGCCCAGGTTTCCTCGCAACGGCGATGGTTCGTTCCTTCCTCGAGAAGGAAGACACCAACAAGCTTCTCCATGACCTCACACCGTGGCCACGTGTGGGAACCGCCGAAGACGTGGCACGTGCGGCGGTGTTCCTCGCGTCTGACGACGCCGAATGGATGACCGGCTCGATGCTGACCGTAGATGGTGCATTTACGGCGCGATAGCGCTCTCTGAAAAAAGGAGACATCGACCATTTCACAGGAGGAATACCATGAGCAGGTTGAAAGACAAGGTAGCTATCGTCACCGGCGCAAGTTCGGGTTTCGGCCGCGGTATTGCACTCGCGTTTGCAGAAGAAGGCGCAAAAGTCGTAGTGAGCGACATCCACGAGGAGCCGAACAAGGGCGGATTCGAGGGTAACGCGCAATTCACCACCGTTGGTGCCATCAGGGAAGCCGGCGGCCAGGCTACGTATGTATCTTGCAACGTGACAAAGCAAAACGAAGTCGCGAATCTCGTACAGGAAGCGGTGCGCGTGTACGGAGGCCTCGACGTCATCGTCAATAACGCTGGCATCTATCGGGCAGGCAAGCTGGCACACGAGTTCGCTGTCGAAGACCTCGACGCATGCTTCGACGTGAACGTGCGAGGTACGTGGTTCGGCTGCCAGGAGGCTATCAAGGTATTCCTGAGGCAGGGCCGCGGCGGCAATATCGTCAACATCGTATCGACTGCGGGCCTTCAAGGTCACCCTAATCAGTCCGTGTACAACATCTCGAAGGGGGCGGCAGCGAATCTGACGCGCTGTCTGGCCATCGAATACGGCCGCGACAAGATTCGCGTCAACGGCATCTGCCCGACTTACGCGAAGACGTCACTCACGCGTGCGCTATTCGACGACAAGGACTTCGACAAGGTGTTCACCGATGCAATACCGCTGAAGCGCTGGGGCGAAGTCGAGGACATCGCGAACCTGGCAGTCTTCCTTGCGTCGGACGAGTCGAGCTACATCCACGGCGACCTCGTTCGTATTGACGGTGGCGAAACGCTCTGCCGTTTCTCTGTCTAGGTTATTTCCACCGATACGGTTGCCATGGCTGCGTCGGTATTCGTATCTCTGGAAGCTGAGCATGCGCGCATGTCGGGGCTCAACATTAACCCGATGCCGGTGAAGGAGTTCAAGCGCGGCGACGAGATGCTTGCACGTTTTTTCTTCGTCCAGGACCCCAATGGCTACAAAATCGAAGTGCTCCAGCGAGCAGGCCACTACGTCTAACGGCGTGGGTGCCCGTATTCAATCGACGCGTGAAGTTCTGAAGAGAAGCCACGAAGACGGCCGTGACTATCTCGCCATGAATGTGCTGATAATCTTCGCGGAGAGACTCGACATGGCGAAGCCAGCGAGGCGAGTACGGGTCTGACACCGCAGGCGGCCGCGACTTCGACGGAAGCCGCCGCAAAGCATCACTCCGAAACTCCGTTCAAGCTTGTGCGCAAAGCCGAGCGGCGCATGTCGCCCGGCGACAATCCGTAGCGCTCCTTGAATGTCCGGCAAAAGTGGCTAACGGAATTGAAGCCCCATCTAAACGCGATTTCGGAAACCTGCAATCTGTGGAACGCGGGGTCGGTCAGTGCCTGTTTGCACATGTGCAGTCGACTGTTGAGGACATATCCGGATACAGTCAAATCGCTGCGCTGAAACAACATGTGCAGATACCGCAACGAAATATTGTTCGCTTCGGCGATGCGGGCCGGGTTCAGGTCTTCCTCGTGTAGGTGTCGCAGAATGAAATCCTGCACGCGCCGGAGCGTGGCCGCGCTCGCGTCGAATGTCGCTGCGGGTTGCTGGCCGGAGAGCGCGATCCCAAGAAGTTCCAGCGTCGAGCGGCTCACTGAGCCCTGAACGGTTTCGTCAAGCGAGCCAATCTGATTCGATAGTGCGAGCAGATGCACGGCGAGCAGTGAGCCAACGCCAGTGCGACTTTCAATCTTGCCACCCGATGGTGGCGTTTTACGCTCGGGTAAGCGCTCCCTCATGAGTGACCACGGAATCATGAGCGTTACCTTGTGCAGCCGTTCCAGCACTTCGAACTTGACGACCTGGTTCGTCGTCCATACCACCAGATCTCCTGAAGCCACTTCGACGCCGGAATCGCCAATCCTGAACCGCTCCCGACCTCCGGTTGTGAGCTGCACACCGACATAGAGCTCGTCGTCTCGTCGCACTTGACCGCGAGTGCGTTCACCGACACAGGGGTCGCAAATCGTTTCGACGATACCCGCGCCGGCGAAGTGATGATGCTTCACGTGGGCATAGAACGTTGCAGGTAACCGTTGAGGCACTTGCCAATCACGATAGCTCTGGCTGAGGACGTCTTCCCAGGCGTCCGTGCGGTCATTGATGGGAACTAGCTCGCTTGACCACTCGTTGGAAGCATTTGGCAATTTTGTCTCCTGTCTCTAGCTGCAGCGCCACTTCTATTGGAGGCGCTTGCGCGTCTTTTGAGCGTACTCCTCAACATACTCGCGTTCCACGGGGGCAACCCTTATCAGACATTCTATCTTCATCGATGCAATTCTTTAGGGTCGCATGAGCAATGTCCGAGGCGAGACGAGACGACGGCCGGTACCGCTATTAAGGACTCTCATGCTCGACGCTGTAGTCGAAACCGCCAGGCACTTCGAAAGACTGATCTCGACGGCTGGTCCAGGCCGAAACTCGTTGAATGGGTAAGGGGGAGGGGAAGTGATCTTTTCGCGACGAAGGCGAAGGGCCCATTCCTGACGGAACAGCAGTTTCAATCGACTGCGCCACCGGCAGGCGTTGTTCTGCATAGCCCATCGATATAGTCCGCTCACTCCTGCGTCACGCGGCGACGATCGTCGTCGAAAGTTGTCCTGTCATAGGCTTTCTGGCACGTCGCTTCGTTTCGCGTGGGCGGAGCCGCCGGATGCGCTCGCCCGTCTGTTTCTCGATGTCACGGGTGAATTGCCTGACGACGCCAGTCTCCTGCGTCTGCGGCGGATTTCTGGTGCGCTGAAGCTGCGGGACAACGATGCGTTATGGTCAGTACTCGCGGCACTCGAATACTACACACGACTTTACGAAGCGATGCCGGACTGCATCCGCAAAGTCGGGGGCGACAGTTTCGGGGCCGTACGCCGGGAGGCCGGGGAGGAGACCGATGCCCTGATGCACCGGCACCGTGACGCGCTGCAAGGCGACGATCCAGCTTGCTGAGGACATGATCCGGGAACACGAGGCGAGGTATCAGGCCGCGCTGGCGACACTCAACGAAGCGTCGCTCGTCGCGCTTGCGGACCGGATGGCGCATCGGGTCGCAGGAATTGCCGGGAACCGGCTTGTCGGTGCGGCGGCGGTGGCGGCGCGGGAACAGCGCAAGCGGATGGACGACGCGGTGGGCCTGTTTGAACAGGCGGTAGCAGAAGCAGCGAAACGGGCACAGGCAGGCTTTGAAGTGACCGAACGGCGCCTGGCTCGCACGCTGGTCCGCCTGCTGGTCGTTACGGTCAGCCTGTGCGTGATGCTGATTGCTGCTGCATTCTGGGTGGCCGAACACGCCCGATGAACGATACTCCCTACCCGCGCGAACGCGGGCAGGGAGCGGGGCGTTATGCCGTGTGCTGCACGGTTTAGGCATTCTTCACGCTGGCGGCGGTCGGGAAGGGCCACGCCAGGCGGCTTCCGTCCGCTGTTGCAGGGTCAGTTTCCTGAGCGCTGTTTTCATCTGTGCTGGCTGCCTGCGGGTTTTCCGCTTCGCCTTCGTCGTCCGGGCCGCTCACGACACCGTAGGCGCGTATCACCGGCACTTCCCGATCGGTGAGCACTTCCGGGAGCCATGCTGATTTTGCGAGCCGCAGTTCCGCCGAGGCGGCGGCATCGCCCTTTTTCATCCTGCTGAGATCAAGGGCAATCTTCGGGGAAACGGCCTGCATGGCGATCTCCACGATACGTGCCTTGCTGACGTGATCGAAATACGAGGCGCGTGTCGGCGTCCAGTAGTGCGTCATGTCGAGTTGCAGCGCGTTGCTCAGGGCATTGATGGCGTGCGGGCCTTCCGTGCCGGTTACACCGTCGAGCAGGGTACCGGTGCAGAAGGCGAGCAGGTCGAGCAGCGTCGTGCCGGGGTCCTGGTCGGTCAGCCATGGCAGCAGGTCGGCCAGTCGCGCGGGCAGGGCCGCGAGCCACTGCTGGCGCTGTGCGCCGATGATGTCCCACGCCGTGCTTGCGGACAGGTCGTCAGCGGCCTTGAGCAGTGCATCGTGGTTGCTGGCGGCGTTGAGTTCCAGGTAGTCCTGGCTGGTGTGCCCGTACCGCTCGGGGAACGCCACCGGCACGAGCCGGTACAGCAGTGCGGCGAGGGCAAGAGATGGCTGTGCGATCAGTTCCGCATGGAGGGCCGCAGTGCGATGGGCGCTCAGGCGCTGGCAGAGCTTCGCGCTGTGAACCGGTTTGGGCTTCCGGCTTGCCTCGGCGAGCGTGGAAACGGCCTGTCCGACCGTGATATCGCCGTTATCGCGATCTGCATTAC
>NZ_JAAGPS010000015.1:0-72559 GCF_017105025.1 Paraburkholderia sp. Ac-20336
TGCCCGCACGCCGGCGCGCCACGCGACGCCTTGCACTCCGCCGTTCATGACCTCACCTCCTGCAATGCCTGACGGGTCGCGCGCAACATCCAGATGACGTCGGCGGCCAGCGCGATGAAGCGGAACCCCGCCTCGCGATACTGCCGCGCGCTCGCCACATCCATCGCGAAAATGCCCGCGATGATGCCGGCCTTGTCCGCGGCGCTGACGATGCGCGTCATCGCCGCCAGCACGTCGGCGTGCTTCGCGTCGCCTAGATGGCCGAGGCTCGCGGCCAGATCGGCCGGCCCAACGAACACGCAGTCGACGCCCGGCGTCGCCGCGATCTTCTCGACTTCCCGCAGGCCGCGCGCCGACTCGATCTGCACGATCGTCGCGATCTGCGCGTTGGCCGTTTGCACGTAGTCGCGCCGCATGCCGTAGCCGGCCGCGCGCACGACGCCCGCGACGCCGCGCTCGCCGTCCAGCGCCCCGGCGGTCGGATATTGGGTGAGCCGCACGGCGCGTGCCGCATCGTCGGCGGATTCGATATTCGGGAACATCAGCGTGCGCGCGCCAGCGTCGAGCACGCGCTTGACGAGCCACGGCTCGCTGGCAGGCACGCGCACCACGGGCTCGCTCGGCAGGTGCGCCGCAGCGATCGCGCGCAATTGCGACTCGACGCCGCCGCTATCGTTCGGCGCATGCTCCATGTCGATCAGCAGCCAGTCGAAGCCGGCATGAGCGAGCGCCTCGGCCGCTGCATCGCTGCCAAGCGACAGCCACAGCCCGAACAGCGACGCGGGTTCCTTCAGACGTTGCTTGAGGGGATTGGTGAAGGTGCTCATCGGCTGGCCTCGCGCAGTTTCGTGACCGGAAGAGTGTCCGGAAGCGGAGTCAGATATGAGGTCAGGCAGAAACCGGGGCGCTGACGGCCCCGATGCCTGCTGCAACGCAATGCGATGACCGGCATGTCTCGCTCCGTGTGCTTGCCGGAACGATCATACCGTGACAATAACGCGAGGGTTCGCTCGCGCGGCGGGGGGAATGAGCAGCGGGGCTAGTCGCGCGCCTGGCCGCGGACCACGTCGGCCCAGCAGTTCGGCGTCTCGTACAGACGCACCTTGTGCAGACGCAGATTCACGCCGTAGTGCGCGTCATAGACGTTAGCGAGTATCTCGAACGCGATCGCGGCGAGGTTCTCGACGGTCGGAATGCGATCGAGCACGACGGTCTTGTGCCCCGCCATGGTTTCGAGAAAGCCGCGCACCTGCGTGTCGCCGGCATAGACCAGAAACGCGTGGTCCCACTTGTCGACCAGATGCTCGTTGGCGAGCGACTTCACGTCGGCGAAGTCCATCACCATGCCGCGATCGGGCGCGCCTTCGGTATCGACCAGGTCGCCTTGCAGCGTGATTTCGAGCACGTAGCGATGGCCGTGCAGATTACGGCACTGGCTGCGGTGATCGGGGATGCGGTGGCCCGCGTCGAATTCGAGTTTTCGGGTAATCGTCAGCACGGCAAATCAGGGAATGTTCAGATACTTGTGGGTCTGCATCGACAGGCGCCACTGCGGATGGCGCTTGCACCAGTCGATCGCGAGCTTCGTGTTGATGTCGCGCGAGGGGCCGTCCATCGGCTGGACGAGGAAATACTCGAAGTCGAGCTTCGCGTAGTCGGCAAGGCGCTGGTTGTCCTGCGGGATCACGACCTTCAGCTCGTTGCCTTTGGTCACGACGAGCGGCGCGTCGGCCTTCGGGCTCACGCAGATCCAGTCGATCGTTTCGAGCACGGGCAGCGAGCCGTTGGTCTCGATCGCGATCTCGAAGCCGGCCGCATGCAGCGCGTCGACGAGCGGCTGGTCCAGTTGCAGCATCGGCTCGCCGCCGGTGCAGACCACGAAACGCTCGCCCTCGCCTTGCGGCCATTGCGACGCGATCATCGCGACCAGTTCTTCAGGCGTGCGGTACTTGCCGCCGTTCTCGCCGTCGGTGCCGACGAAATCGGTATCGCAGAAACGGCACACGGCTTCCGCGCGATCCTCTTCGCGGCCCGACCACAGATTGCAGCCCGCGAAGCGGCAGAACACGGCCGGACGCCCGGCATTCGCGCCCTCGCCCTGCAACGTGTAGAAGATTTCCTTGACCGCGTAAGTCATACTGCTATCTGCCCTGTATTCCTGAAGATAATGGCGCGTGATTTGCGCCGCTCGCTGCCCGATGGATGTACCGCCTTGTCGGCGCTCAGACCGGCTCGGTGACTTTTTCACCCGCGAGGTAGGCCTCGTAACCGCGCTTGCGCAGGCGGCATGCCGGGCATTCGCCGCAGCCGAAGCCCCACGCATGCAATTCCGAGCGTTCGCCGACATAGCAGGTGTGCGTCTCGACGCGCACCAGTTCGACCAGTTCGTCGCCGCCGAGCTCGTGCGCGAGGCGCCATGTGTCGGCCTTGTCGAGCCACATGAGCGGCGTTTCGAGCGCAAAGCGCGTGTCCATGCCGAGATTGAGCGCGACCTGCAGCGCCTTCATCGTATCGTCGCGGCAATCGGGATAGCCCGAGAAGTCCGTTTCGCACATGCCGCCGACCAGCACCTGCAAGCCACGCCGATAAGCAATGGCCGCCGCGATCGTCATGAACATCAGATTGCGGCCCGGCACGAACGTGTTCGGCAAACCGTTGGCCGTGGCCTCGATTTCGATCTCGCGCGTCATCGCGGTGTCGCTGATCGCGCCGAGCAGCGACAGATCGATCATGTGGTCGTCGCCGAGACGATCGGCCCATGCCGGAAACGCGCGCGTGACGGCCTGACGGAACCCCTCGCGACATTCGAGTTCGACGCGATGCCGCTGACCATAATCGAAACCGAGCGTTTCCACCGTGTCGTAACGATCGAGCGCCCACGCGAGACAGGTGGCGGAATCCTGGCCGCCGGAAAACAACACGAGCGCGCTACGCTTAGCGTCTTTGCGGATCACCGTGAAACTCCGTGAATGAGAGTGCCAAGTCGCGCTGCGCGAGGTGCGTCATGCAAGCGACGCGGCGCGACATGTACCGGCACCGCTGCCGGCCAAAGCAGTATAGGTCGCGCGTTGCACGTGAACGTGACTGGGCGCTTATACCGTTGATCGCGTCGATCGTCGGGCGACGGGTTCGCCGCAGGTCGCGCCCGCGGGTCGTGCATAACGCACGGCACTCACGTGTTGCACTGATTCAGCCGCTGCACTGATGCGCGAGTGAAGCAACACGTTCGCATGCAAGTCCTTGAACTGGCGCGATTTTATCACGCGACGTTGAACGCTGCCCTCGACCTGACTCGCGAGCCAGCCGCAGAAACGCAAAGAAACGGATACCACCTGAAACGGAAAAGCCCCAGGAATCTTGCGATTTCCTGGGGCTAAATCCTGGTGGCCTGGGGCGGAATCGAACCACCGACACGCGGATTTTCAATCCGCTGCTCTACCAACTGAGCTACCGGGCCAACGAAGAACGAAACTATATCAAGCGATCCGTAGTTCAGCAAGCCCTTTCATAAAAAATTTTGTCGACCGGCCTTTGCGTGCAATACGTGGCACTCATTCGCCCTTGTTCTTGCCGAGATCGACGCCGAGTTGCTTGAGCTTGCGATAAAGATGCGTGCGTTCGAGGCCGGTCTTCTCCGCGACACGCGTCATGCTGCCGTTCTCGCGCGCGAGGTGATATTCGAAGTAAGCGCGCTCGAAGGCATCGCGTGCATCGCGCAGCGGAATGTCGAACGAGATCGATGCCGTTTGCGCAGTGAGCGCGCCGCCGCCGATGCCGTCGGCCGAGAGTATCGGCAAGGCGGCCGCCGATGCGACCGCCGACGCGCTCACCGGCATCGCCGGCTTCGCGGCCGCGCCTCCCTGCGCCGGCGCATTGCCGCGCGCGAGACCTTGCTCGACCGCCTTCAGCAGCTTCTGCAACGCAATCGGTTTCTCGAGAAAATTGAGCGCGCCGATCTTCGTCGCTTCGACCGCAGTATCGATAGTCGCGTGGCCGGACATCATGATGACCGGCATGGTCAACTGACCTTGCGCGGCCCATTCCTTGAGCAACGTCACGCCGTCGGTGTCGGGCATCCAGATGTCGAGCAGCACGAGGTCCGGCGCCTGACGCAAGCGGAACTCGCGCGCCTCCTGCGCATTTTCAGCGGCCTCCACGACGTGTCCCTCGTCGCTCAGGATCTCCGAGAGCAATTCCCGGATGCCCATTTCATCATCTACCACCAGGATGGTTGCCATTTACGCTGCCCTTGTCTGCACTGTTGCTTTTGTCGTTCCCTGCGACGTACCGCCATGCACCGGATGCGCGCCTGCGCCATGCGCACCGGGTGCCGCCGTGTCGTCCGCCAGTTGAAGGAAGAGGATCGAAATCTGCGCGCCTTCGATCACGTCGCCGGCCTTCATGCGATTGCGAATGTCGATGCGCGCGCCATGTTCGTCGACGATCTTCTTGACCATCGCAAGACCCAGGCCCGTGCCCTTGGCCTTGGTGGTCACGTAAGGCTCGAACGCGCGCGTGAGAATACGCGCGGGAAAGCCCGGTCCGTTATCCGACACTGTCAGACGTACCGCGACGCGTACTTTGCCTTCCGCATCGGGGTCTCCGTATTCTACTGTCCTCGTCTCGAGCAAAACACGCGGATGCTCGACCTCGGCGACCGCATCCTGCGCGTTCTGCAACAGGTTGTGAATCACCTGGCGCAACTGCGTCGCGTCGCCGCGAATCGCGGGCAACGCGGCGAGCTCGACCTGGATCGCGCCCTTGCCTTCCTCGATACCGTACAGCGTGAGCACTTCGCTGACGAGATCATTCAGTTGCAGATGCGCGAGCACGGCCGGTGGCGTGCGCGCGTAGTCGCGGAAATTGTCGACCATC
This sequence comes from Paraburkholderia sp. Ac-20336, assembly GCF_017105025.1. Classification (NCBI taxonomy): domain Bacteria; kingdom Pseudomonadati; phylum Pseudomonadota; class Betaproteobacteria; order Burkholderiales; family Burkholderiaceae; genus Paraburkholderia; species Paraburkholderia sp. Ac-20336. The sequence continues at coordinate 4,876 of NZ_JAAGPS010000015.1, forward strand.
TGCTTCATCGCGGCGACCTGATTGACGATCGTGGTCGCGCCGCGCTTCAACACGTCCGCATCGGATGGCGCGAGCTTGTCGGCGAGCTTCATCTGCAAGCGCTCGGCGGAAAGCTGGATCGGCGTGAGCGGGTTCTTGATCTCGTGCGCGAGACGCCGCGCGACTTCGCCCCAGGCAATCGAACGCTGCGCGGAGATCACGTCGGAGATGTCGTCGAACACGATCACGTAGCCCGAGGTCTGCATGTCGTCTGTATCGCGCTCGGTGGCCGAGACGAGACGCGCGCCGCGCACGAGCAGCGTGAGCGGTTCGGTTTCGCCCGGCACCTGCACCGAGAACTGCTGCTGCCAGTGTCCGCCGTCGTCGCGGCCGTCGCCGCTCGCCGCTTCGCGGTCGGCAAAGGCCTTGCGCACCATCGCGCCGAATTCGCTGAGCACACCGATCTGATCGAGCGACGAACCGAGCACGGTCTGGAACGGCTGACGGAAAATCCGCTCGGCACCGCGATTCGCGGTGGTGATCCTGAACTGCCGGTCGAACACGAACACGCCCGCGGTCAGATTCGCGAGAATGCTTTCGAGATACGCCTTCGAATGCTCGAGCGCGATGCGGTTGTTCTCGACCGCCGCCCGCGCTTCGGACAACTGCCGCGTCATCGCATTGAACGACTGCGTGAGGAAGCCGAGTTCGTCGCGTGACTTGATCTCGCGCTTCGGCGTGTAGTCGCCCTCGGTAATTTCCTTGGTGCCCTGTGCGAGCAGGAACAACGGCCGCGCGAGCTGATTGCCGAGCGCGAGCGCGAGCATCATCGCGATGAAGGTCGCGAGAAACAGCGACAGCGTCAGCGTGCCGATATACATCTTGCGCAGGCCAGTACGGCCGAGCGCCTTCTCCTGATACTCGCGATAGGCGCGCTGCACCGAATCGGCATTGCGCGCGAGCGTGGTCGAGACCGGCTGCGTCAGTTGCAGGAAGCGTTCGGCTGGCTGCAGGAGCGACGCGTTCGAATCGGGAATGCGCTGCACGACGCGCAAACGCAGCGCGCCCTTGCCGCCGTGCGCATGCGGATCGCCGTCCACTTCGCCTTCGATCGCCGCATAGCCGCGACCGCGCGCCTGGTCGATCATCAACGGGGTCGGCAGATCGCTCGGCAGCAGCATCGCGTAGTTGCCGGACGCCTGCGCGACCACGTGCATGTCCGGCGTCGCGCCCGACATGCTGCGGGTCGGCTCGACGATCGTCGCGTCCTGCACGCCGAACTGATCGCGCAAACGCAGCAACGTCAGCGTGGTGCCGGCGGCATCGGCGCTGGCCAGTTGCTCGGACATCAGACGCGCCTTCGTCTGCAGATCGGACAGCGACGCGTCGAGCATGCCGCGCCCGAGATTGAGGCCGGCCGAGAGCGCGGTTTCGACGTTCACGTCGAACCACGATTCGATGCTGCGCGAGACGAACTGATACGACACGATGTAGATGATGCCGCCCGGCACGACGCCGACCAGCGCCATGAAGAACGCCAGCTTCGCGAGCAGCCGCGTGCCGAATTTGCCCGTTCGCAATCGCACGATGATGATGACGACGAGCGCCGCCACCACCAGCAGAAAGATCATCGCGACCGCGACGTTGGCCGCGTAGAGCCACTGGTAGTAGCGGTCGAAGAATTCGGTATTCGCGCTCGCGGCGGCCAGCAGCACGAGCAGCAGCACGGCCGTGACCGCGACCGTCGACACCAGCACGCGCACGACGATGCTGCTGACACTGGTAGGAGATGAGCGCACTTTATTTAGCACGTTCTGTCGCCGTGAAAGTGAAACGCTTCCAGTCGGAGGCGAGGTTCCAGTCGCGGTTGTTCACCGCGTCGATCTGGAACGGCTTGGGCATCAGTGCGATGTCGAGCTGCATGCGCACCGACGCGGTATAGGTTTCGTCGGCATGCACCTGGTTGCGGTCGATCACGTGCCACGACGTGATGTGCTTGATGACCGCGAGCGCATCCTTGAGCGAGGAAAAGCCGAGCTGCAACCCGCCCGACGATACACTCGACACGCGATACTCGCGCGTGAGCGGCTGGAACGACAGGCGCAGGCTCTGCGATACGCTCACTGGCTGCTCGTCGAACCAGTACCAGCGCGGCCGGCTCAGTTCGAAATCGGTCGTGAAATAAAGCGGAATGCCCTTGTTGACCGCGTCTTCGAGATTGCTGTTCAGCTCGAAGTCGAAGTGCGCGTCGAGACTCCAGCCGCCATTGTCGGCCTGCAGCGACGCCCGCTGCACCGCGATCGAATCAGCGTGCGCCGCGCCCGGCGCTGCCAGCCATACGGCCAGCGCGATCCAGAACACGGCAGCGAGCCGAAGCGGGAAGAAGCGTTTGATGGTCACCGTTTCTGAAAGCGCGCGTAGAAAAATCCGTCGTGGTCTGAGTTCGCGCCGGCGCTGTCTTCAGCAGGCTGTCCGGCATGAGAACCGGCCGATGAGTCGGCGGGCGCGCGGGCCACTGAGGGTAAAAGCTGCCCCGGCGCGTCCAATCGTACCGCATCCTGATGCTGGTTTCCAAACCACTGTGCCTGCAACTCGCCTTCTTCGGGGAAGATCGAACACGTAACGTAGAGCAACTCGCCGCCTGGTTTCACGAGCGGCCAGAGCGCGCCGAGAATGCGGCGCTGCTCGGCGGCGAGCGCGGCGATGTCGGATTCGCGACGCAGCCAGCGGATGTCCGGATGACGCCGCACGATGCCCGAGGCCGAGCACGGCACGTCGGCGAGGATGCGGTCGAACGGCTGGTCGAGGTCGTCGTGCCATTGCGCGGGGTTGCCCGCGTCGCCGATGCGCACTTCTGCTTCGAGCTTCAGCCGCCGCAGGTTTTCGCCGATGCGGCGCGCGCGCGACGCGTCGCTTTCGAGCGCAACGAGTTGCAGCCTGGCGAGTTCGAGCAGATGGCCGGTCTTGCCGCCGGGCGCCGCGCAGGCGTCGAGCACGCGCATACCGTCGCGCGCGCCGAGCAGTTGCGCGGCGAGTTGCGCGCCGGCATCCTGCACCGACACGGTACCTTCGCCGAAGCCGGGAATGCGCTCGACGGGCATCGGCGTGTCGAGCCGAACTGCATGCTCGCCCACCTTGCGCGCGGCGATGTGATCACGCTGCAGCACTTGCAGGTACGCGTCGACGGTCGAATGGCGCGCGTTCACGCGCAACGTGAGCGGACCGTGCGTATTGCCGGCCGCCAGCACGGACTGCCATGCGCCGGGCCACGCGCGCTTCACGGCGTCGATCCACCAGGCCGGATAGTTCCAGCGCGCCACTTCGTCGGCTTGGATGGCGGCGAGAAACGTCTCGCGTTCGCGCAGGAAACTGCGCAGCACCGCGTTGACGAGCCCCTTCGCGAAGACGAATTCGCGACGCGCGCCGATCGCGCTCACCGCCTGGTCGACCACCGTGAACGGCGTGTAGGCGGCGCTCGCTTCGTCGTCGACGAGCAGCGCGAAAGCGCAGGCGAGTATATGGGCGACATGCGGCGCCGGCGCTTTCTTGACGAGCTTCGCGATCAGCCACTCGGCGCTCGCGAGGCGCCGCATCGTGCGGTAGGCGATGTCCTGCACCGCGCCGCGTGCCGCCGCGGCGCTGCCTTCAGGCACGGACACGAGAACGGCTTGCAGCGCCGCGGGCAGGGCCGCGCCGAGACGCACGGCACCGACAGCCTGAGCCGCGCAGTCGAGCGCGAATCCGAGCGATTCGGGCGACAGATGCAGCGCCGACAAACGGGATTCGCGCGAACGCGCCAGCGAAGAAGCAGAACGCGAAGAAGGCTTTGATGTCATGAAGGGAGCAAAGGCGAGCCGCACGGTGCGCGCGGCGCAGTCAGCGCACATTGTAGCGTGGCGCCAGGCGGGGACCGCCGTGGGGGCGGACGATGGCGGCCGGGCAATCGCACAATGGCGGGGAAGGGAGCAAAAAAAGCGGGCCTCGCGGGCCCGCTTTGCGGTATTTCACGCTTCACGCTTACGCGCCGACCAATCCCCCTGCGACTCAGTCGAAGCGCCCCGTGCGCGCCATTTCGGTCAAACGCGCGATGCGCTCTTCGGTAGCCGGGTGCGTGGAGAACAGATTCGCGATGCCGCCGCCCGACAGCGGGTTCATGATCATCATCTGTGCCGTGGCCGGATGGGCTTCGGCAGTCGGAAACGGAATGCCGCTCGCGTAGCGGTGAATCTTGTCGAGCGCCGAAGCAAGCGCCTGCGGGTCGCCCGAAATCTGCGCGCCGCCACGGTCGGCTTCGAATTCACGGGCACGCGAAATCGCCATCTGGATCAGCGCGCCGGCAATCGGCGCAAGCAGCGCAACCGCGATGCCAGCGATCGGGTTCGCGGGACGGCCGTTTTCATCGCGACCGCCGAAGAACATCGCGAAATTCGCCAATGCGGAAATCGCACCGGCCATCGTTGCCGAGACCGTCGAGATCAGGATGTCGCGGTGCTTCACGTGCGCGAGTTCGTGCGCCATCACGCCGCGCATTTCACGCTCCGACAGCACGCGCAGAATGCCCGTAGTGGCCGCGACCGCCGCGTTCTCCGGATTGCGGCCGGTGGCAAACGCGTTCGGCGCGTCTTCGTTGATCAGATACACGCGCGGCATCGGCAGGTTCGCGCGCGTGGCAAGCTCGCGCACCATGCGATAAAACTGCGGCGCGCTGTTTTCGTCGACTTCCTGCGCGTTGTACATGCGCAGGACCATCTTGTCCGAAAACCAGTACGAGAAGAAATTCATCCCGAGGGCGATCACGAGCGCGAGCATCATGCCGCGCGAACCGCCGATCATTCCGCCGATCACGATGAAAAGGGCCGTGATGGCGGCCATCAGCATCGCGGTTTTAACCCAATTGAACATGTCTGCAACTCCTTGCCCTAAGCGTGGGCTTCGTCTCCAGACCGCGCGATTGCGGCGCCGGATTGTAAGCTGAATGTTAGATATGGGCGGCGCAGGAAAATTCAATCATCGTGAGGTGGTCGCGAGCTTGATGCCAAGGCCGACGAACGCGCTGCCGACCCCACGATCGAGCCAGCGCTTCACCGCCGGCTTGCCGGAGAAGCGCTGCGTCACGCTGCCGGCGATCCACGCGACAAAGCTGTTCCAGATCATGCTCATGACGACGAACACCGCGCCGAGCGCGAGGAACGCGAACGTCTTGTGCTCGCTGCCCGTCGCCACGAATTGCGGGAAAAACGACACGAAGAACAGCACGACCTTCGGATTCAGCACGTTGGTCCAGAAGCCTTGCAGGAACAATTGGCGCAGCGACTTCGGCGCGGACGGCGAGCGCGTGTCGTTGACAGGCGCATCCGGCGCCGGTTTCGCGAAAATCAGGCGCGCACCGAGATAAATCAGGTAGATGGCGCCGATGAATTTGACGACGGTGAACGCCGTGGCCGACGCGGCAAGCAACGCGGTCAAGCCAAACGCGCACGCCAGCGAATGAATGCAGCAGCCGGCCGAAATGCCGAGCGCCGACATCAGACCCGCGCCGCGGCCCTGCGCGACGCTGCGCCCGACGATATAAGCCGTATCCGGCCCCGGCGTGACATTCAGAAGAAAAACCGCGACGACGAAAAACTCGAAATGGACGATGCCGAACATAGGAAACCTCGAAATTTTGCCTGCTGCATGGAGGATTCTAACGCGCGGCAGGCTCGCGGCGGCGCCCCTGAACATCCGCCGAACGGACGATGTTCAGGTCATGCGAAGGCAGCTATTCTGCCTGTGGAAGTTGAAAGCGCTGTCCCGTAGCGAGTGCCGAACCGGCCAGGAATTCGCGCACCGGCAGGCGCTTGCCGCCGGGTTTCTGCAATTGCGTGAGACGCAGCACGCCTTCGCCGCACGCGACCACCACGCCCTCGGGCGAGACGTCGACGATAACGCCCGGCGCCTTGCCGTTTTTGCCGCCCTCGGCCTCGGCCGGCTCGGCAACCGCGGCCCAGATCTTGACGACGCTGCCGTCTTCGAGCGTACCCGCGCCGCCGGGAAAGGGATCGAACGCGCGTACCTGGCGCGCGAGCGCTTGAGCCGGGCGGCGCCAGTCGAGCGCCGCTTCATGCTTGGCGATTTTTTCGGCATAGGTTACGCCGTCCGCCGGTTGCGGCGTCGAGGCGAGCTTGCCGCCGCGCTCGAGTTCGATCAGCGCTTTGACGATCAGCTTCGCGCCATCTTCCGCGAGACGGTCGTGCAGGGTGGCCGTGGTGTCGTCGGCGGTAATGGCTGTGCGCGTTTCGGAGATCATCGCGCCGGTGTCGAGGCCGACGTCCATCTGCATCAGCGTGATGCCGGTCTGTGCGTCGCCCGCTTCGATCGCGCGGTGAATCGGCGCCGCGCCGCGCCAGCGCGGCAACAGCGACGCGTGAATGTTGATGCAGCCGAAGCGCGGAATCTCGAGCACTTCCTGCGGCAGGATCAGACCGTACGCGGCGACCACCATCACGTCGTGCGGCGTGGCGCGCAACTGGTCGATCGCGGCGGCGGCTTCCTGCAGATATTTGCCGGCGCGGCGCAGCGAGGTGGGCTGCGCCACGGCCAGCCCGTGCTCCTGCGCGTAGCGCTTGACCGGGCTCGCCTGCAATTTCATGCCGCGTCCGGCAGGCCGGTCGGGCTGCGTCAGCACGAGCGGCACCGGAAACCCGGCGCGATGGATCGCGGCCAGCGCGGCCGCGGCGAATTCCGGCGTACCGGCAAAGATGACGCGCAACGAATGACTCATGGATGGACGTGGGCGAAGTGAAAGCGCGTTACATCGCGTGGGCGAGCTTCTTCATCTTGCTCTTGATGCGCGTCTGCTTCAGCGACGACAGGTATTCGACGAACACGCGGCCCATCAGGTGATCCATTTCATGCTGGATGCAAACGGCCAGCAGCCCCTCGCAATCGAGCTCGAAGGTCTCGCCCTTCTCGTTCAGCGCGCGCACGCGCACTTTCTCGGCGCGCTCGACGTTGTCGTAAATGCCCGGCACGGACAGGCAGCCCTCTTCCGAGAGCTTCCGCTCATCGCTCGACCAGACGATTTCCGGGTTGATGAACGCGAGCAGTTCGTCGTGCGTTTCCGAGACGTCGATCACGATCACGCGTTCGTGCACGTCCACCTGGGTGGCGGCGAGCCCGACGCCGGGTGCGGCATACATGGTTTCGGCCATGTCCGCGACGAGACGGCGAATGCGCTCGTTGACTTCCGCGACCGGCTTCGCAACCTTGTGCAGCCGTTTGTCCGGGTAATTGAGGATGTTCAGTAAAGCCATGATTTCGAGTGTGATTTCAGACGCCGCCAACCATTGGGACGCCCGCATTGGCCATTCGGCCAGGTTGTGAGCCCGTCGCAATACGCAGAGGATGATGGTGTCGAACCGGCTCGATTCAACACGCCCCGTGCGCCGGACGACGAACCCGCGCGGGTGGGCGCGGCGCCGCGATTATTCGCGGTTTATTTCGGATGATGAAAATTTTAGCATGGCGCCCGCCTACCCGCAGGCCCAGCGAAAGGAACGCCCCTGCATGCACACTTTGTCCGCCAGCCGTATGGAACTTGCCGCGTGGCTGCGGCTATCGCTCGCGCCGGGGTTGAAGCCCGACGCTTTGCGCCTCATGCTGGGCGCTTTCGGGCTGCCTGAAGCGATTTTCGCCCAGTCGCCGGAAGCGCTCGCCGAAGTCGCCGGTGAAGCCGCGGCGCGTGCCGTGCTGGCGCCGCCGGCACCGGCCTTCGAGGCGCAACTCGACGCACTGCTCGCATGGCGTGAGTCGCCCGGCAATCAGATCGTGACACTCGACGACCCCGCCTATCCGCCCGCGCTGCTGACGATGCCCGATCCGCCGCCGCTGCTATATATAAAGGGCCGGCTCGATCTGCTGCATACGAGAGCGGTGGCGCTGGTGGGTAGCCGCAGCGCGACGCCGCAGGGTGTCGAAGATGCGCAGCGGTTCGCGCGCGAACTCTCGGCGGCGGGCGTGACCGTCGTGTCGGGACTCGCGCTCGGCATCGATGGCGCCGCGCATCGGGGCGGCCTCGAAGGCATCGGCGGAACGGTCGCGGTGATCGGCACCGGAGCGGACCTCGTGTATCCGGCCGCACACCATGCGCTCGCGCGCCAGATTGCGGTGCAGGGCGTGATCGTTTCGGAATGGCCGCTCGGCACGCCGGCGCGCGCCGCTAACTTTCCGCAACGCAATCGCCTGATCGCGGGGCTCGTCAGCGGGGTCGTGATCGTCGAGGCGGCGATGCGCTCCGGTTCGTTGATCACCGCGCGGCTCGCCAATGAAATGGGACGCGACATCTTCGCGTTGCCCGGATCGATTCACGCGCCGCTGTCGCGCGGCTGTCACCGGATCATCAAGCAGGGCGCGAGGCTGGTCGAAACGCCGGACGAAGTGCTGGAGGAACTGGGGTTTGTCCGGCGCCCGGAAGTGCGGGCTGGCCGGCCAGCGAGGCAAACCGTTTCGCTCGACCGCGATGCCGGTTCGTGCGTTTCATCAGCGCCGGAGTCTGCTTACGCAGGCGAACGCGATAGTCGGCGCGCGCTCGCAACGACGCAAGGCCATGCGGCGGCGACGATATCCGCTGAGACAGCCTCTGCCGTCAAACTCCCGCTGGAATCCGTAACGGCCAAACCGGCGGGCACGACCGCATCCGCCACGGTCGCCTTTGCGAACCCGCTTGCGCCCGCTCCCTCGCCGAAGCCGCTCGCCCCCGAAGCCCAACGCCTGCTCGCCGCGCTCGGCCATGCGCCGACCACGCTTGAAATTCTTGCCGCCCGCACCGAGATGGGGGACGCCGCCTTGCAAACCACCCTGCTGCAACTCGAACTCGCCGGCGAGGTAACGCTGCTGCCCGGCGGCCGCTTCATGCGTGCCCATCGTGGCTGACCCGCAACAGGCCTTGCGCCGAGCGGCGCGGCCCACCCTTTGGGAGCGGCCATGCTACATTCGCGCCAAAGCACCCGATCTAACGCCAAGGAAACCACCTCATGCCCGCGCTGAACCTCGACACCGACCAGGACCGGATTGCCGAGCGCGTCAACGAACCCGACACGCTGTTCGTTGCCTGCCTCTGCGCGGAGTGGTGCGGAACGTGTCGCGAGTACCGGGACGCTTTCAACCAGTTGGCCGAGCGGCACCCGGAAGTCTGTTTCGCCTGGATCGACATCGAAACCCATGCGGATCGCTTCGACGATCTGGACGTCGAAAATTTTCCGACCATTCTGATCGAAGACTCGGTTACGACGCGCTTCTTCGGTACGGTTTTGCCGCAGGTATCGATCGTCGAGCGGATGCTGTCGGACCTGACGGCGCTGCCCGGCGTGACCGGCGCCCCCAAGCTGCGGCCCGCGCTGGCAGTCGCCTGAGCAGTTTTGCGCCGCGCGACAGGGCGGCGCAAAGGCCGCCAAAACCGATGGCGCGGGCGTTGCGCCGCGCCGCCGACGCGCCGCAGCCGCAGTGAACACCCGGCGTTCGCCGCGGCTTGCCCAATCGCAAGGCGCGCAATTATGATGGCGCGCTTTCATGGCACTTGACACGCCGGGTTCGCGCCTTGTGCTATAAAGCGGTCGTTAATGGGTCGCAAAAGGGCACAGACGAGCGTCGCGCGCTAATTTGGCGCGCTCAAGGCCACCAACCCGGATCTACCAACCTCACATCGAGTCATGTCCAAAGCACTGATCATCGCCGAAAAACCTTCTGTCGCGAACGACATCGCGCGCGCTTTGGGCGGCTTTACCAAGCATGACGAGTACTACGAAAGCGACGACTACGTCCTTTCCTCGGCAGTGGGCCACCTGCTGGAAATCGCCGCGCCCGACGAATACGAGGTCAAGCGCGGCAAGTGGAGTTTCGCCAATCTGCCCGTCATTCCCCCGCATTTCGATCTGAATCCGATCGCAAAAAGCGAATCGCGCCTGAAGGTGCTGACCAAGCTGATGAAGCGCAAGGACGTCGACCGTCTGATCAACGCATGCGACGCGGGGCGCGAGGGCGAGCTGATTTTCCGCCTGATCGCGCAACACGCGAAAGCCAGGCAGCCGGTGCAACGGCTGTGGCTGCAATCGATGACGGCCGGCTCGATTCGCGACGGCTTCGCGCGTCTGCGCAGCGACGAAGAGATGCAGCCGCTCGCCGACGCCGCGCGTTGCCGCTCGGAGGCGGACTGGCTCGTCGGCATCAACGGCACGCGCGCGATGACCGCGTTCAACAGCAAGGGCGGCGGCTTCTTCCTGACCACGGTCGGGCGCGTGCAGACGCCGACGCTGTCGATCGTGGTCGAGCGCGAAGAGAAGATTCGCCGCTTCGTGCCACGCGATTACTGGGAAGTGAAGGCGGAGTTCGTCTGCGCGGCCGGCTTCTACGAAGGCCGCTGGTTCGATCCGAAATTCAAGCGCGACGAATTCGACCCCGAAAAGCGCGATTCGCGCCTCTGGGCGCTACCCGCGGCCGAGACGATCGTCGCAGCCTGTCGCGGCCAGCTCGGCACGGTGACCGAGGAGTCGAAGCCGTCCACCCAGCTCTCGCCCGCCCTCTTCGACCTGACCAGCCTGCAGCGCGAAGCCAACGGCCGTTTCGGCTTTTCGGCAAAGAACACGCTGGGGCTCGCTCAGGCGCTGTACGAAAAGCACAAGGTGCTGACCTACCCGCGAACCGACGCGCGCGCGCTGCCGGAAGACTATCTGGATACGGTCAAGCAGACGCTCGGCATGCTCAAGGAGAGCAACAACTACCTGCCGTTCGCAAAACAGGTGCTCGACAAGGGCTGGGTGAAGCCGAACAAGCGCATCTTCGACAACTCGAAGATCAGCGATCACTTCGCCATCATCCCGACGCTGCAGGCACCGAAGAACCTGTCCGAACCGGAGCAGAAGCTCTACGACCTCGTCGTGAAGCGCTTCCTCTCCGTGTTCTTCCCGGCCGCCGAGTATCGGGTCACGACGCGTATCACCGAAGTGGTCGGTCATCATTTCAAGACCGAAGGCAAGGTGCTCGTCGAGCCGGGCTGGCTGCAAATCTACGGCCGTGAAACCAGCGGCGACGACGCGAACCTCGTGCCGGTGCAAAAGGACGAGAAGGTCAAGACCGACAAGATCGCCGCGCAGCAACTGGTCACGAAGCCGCCCGCGCGCTACAACGAAGCGACGCTGCTGTCTGCGATGGAAGGCGCGGGCAAGCTCGTCGAAGACGACGAACTGCGCGAAGCGATGGCGGCCAAGGGTCTCGGCACGCCGGCGACGCGCGCGGCGATCATCGAAGGTCTGCTGACCGAGAAATACCTGATCCGCGAAGGCCGCGATCTGATTCCGGCCGCCAAGGCCTTCCAGCTGATGACGCTGCTGCGTGGCCTCGGTGTGAAGGAACTGACCGCGCCGGAACTGACCGGCGAATGGGAATACAAGCTCTCGCAAATGGAGCGCGGCAACCTGCCGCGCGACGCGTTCATGCAGGAAATCGCGCGCATGACGCAAACTATCGTCAAGCGGGCGAAGGAATACGATTCCGACACGATCCCGGGTGATTACGCGACGTTGCAGACACCTTGCCCGAATTGCGGCGGCCTGGTGAAGGAAAACTACCGGCGTTTCGCGTGCTCGAAGTGCGAGTTCTCGATCTCGAAGATTCCGGGTGGGCGCCAGTTCGAAATCGCGGAAGTCGAGGAGTTGCTGCAGAACAAGACGATCGGGCCGCTGTCGGGTTTCCGCAGCAAGATGGGCCGGCCGTTCTCGGCAATCCTGAAACTGACGCTCGACGACGAGATCAAGAACTACAAGCTCGAATTCGACTTCGGCCAGGATGCGGCCGGCGAAGACGGCGAACCGCCTGACTTCTCCGATCAGCAGCCGGTGGGCGCGTGTCCGAAGTGCAGCGGGCGCGTGTTCGAACACGGTATGAGCTACGTCTGCGAGAACTCGGTCGCCAATCCGAAAACGTGCGATTTCCGCTCCGGCAAGGTCATCCTGCAACAGGAAATTGCCCGCGAGCAGATGGCCAAGCTCCTCGAAGAAGGTCGCACGGACCTGCTGACGAACTTCAAGTCGTCGCGTACGGGCCGTAACTTCAAGGCGTTCCTCGTCAAGCAGAGCGACGGCAAGATCGGCTTCGAATTCGAGAAGAAGGAACCGGCTGCAGGGAAAACCGCGGCGGCCAAGACCACGGCGGCCAGGTCGGCGGCGAAAGCGGCACCGGAAGCGGACGAAGGCGATACGGCCGTGGTCGTGAAGGCAGAGCCGGCGGCGAAGAAGGTGGCGGCCAGAAAGACTCCGGCCACCAGGACCGCGGCGGCAAAGAAAGCGCCGGCAAAGAAGGCCGCAGCGCGGAAAACCGGCTCGTAAGGCAGGCCCAGCCTGGCTGGCAGGTGTCATTCGCAGCAGGATGGCGCATCGCTTGCCAGCATCGGCTTCATCCGCCGCCGTCGATAAAAAAAGGCGCAGTCACGTAAAGTGACTGCGCCTTTTTAATGCGCGGCCCGCGTTGCCGCTAACTTCTGCTTACAGCGGCGACAATGCCGTCGGCCGGGCTCGGCTGGTCGTCTTCGTCAGCGTTTTTGCCACCGGCGACAACTCGCTATCGAGCAGCCGCGAAAGCGGCTCGGCACCATCAAATGCTTCCGGTGCGCGAGGCTCGGTGGAATCGAACATTGCCGATGTCGCAGGCTGCTCCTGGCCATCCTTGATCCACTGCTCGCCGAGCACGCTATTCGGCGTCTGGCTGAAATGCTCGACCAGATGGTCGATGAACGTACGCACCTTGGCCGGCAAATGGCGGCGGCTCGGATACGCAATGTTGATTTCGACCTGCGGCAGGCGGTAGTCGCCGAGCAGACGCACGAGCCTGCCGCGCGTCATGTCGCGGCCGATCAGATAGCTCGGCAGAATCGCGATGCCCATGCCGAGCAGCGCAAACTGCCGCAGCATTTCCGTGTTGTTCGCGACGATCACGTTGGACGGGCGCACGCGGACCTCACCGTCCGGTCCGGTAAACACGCGTTCGTCGCCCCAATATTCGGACGGCAAGCTCAGGCACGGATGCTCGAGCAGATGCTCGGGCCGCGTCGGCATGCCGTGCTTCTCCAGATAGGCCGGCGTCGCGCAGACGGTCATACAGCCCGTGGTGAGGCGCCGCGTGACGATGCTCGCGCTGCGCATCTGCCGCGCGATCACGACGCCGACGTCGAAGCCTTCTTCGACGAGATCGACCTGACGGTCGACCAGCGTGACATCGGGAATCACTTTCGGGTAGCGCTCCGCGTACGTTTGCAGCACGGGCGCGAGGTTATGCAGCCCGAACACGACCGGTGCGACGATGCGTAGCGTGCCAACGGGTTCGTGATTGCGCGCCACCACCATCTGTTCGACGTCTTCCAGTTCGTCGAGGATCTGACGGGCGCGCTCGAGATAGACCTGACCGGATTCGGTCAGCGACAAGCTGCGGGTTGTGCGATTGAGCAGCCGTGTACCGAGCCGGCCTTCGAGGTCGGCAACGTGACGGGTGGCGACCGCGTTGGAAATATCCATTGCGCTCGCAGCGCGGGCAAAACTGCCGAGATCCGCCACCTTGACGAAAACTCGCATCGACTGCAAATGGTCCATAAGACAACTCCTACCGTGTTACTGCTTCCTGACAATTAGTGAAAACCAGTGAAGCGAACTTGGAATTCTCCTACGACTCGCAAATTCGTGCAGAAGTTGCTGTCGGAACTCGAAATATTGTCAATTTTGGTACGACCATACCCTCTAAAGCAGGGCTCGGTCGCAAACTATTCTGAAAATTGAAACAATCTGCTGCGCCGCAGCTTGCACTGTCTTTTTTGTTCGAACAGACGCAAAGGTCATCCCGGCATTGCTGAATTCGAAAATATGGAGATAAGGGCGCCCCAAAAAAGAAAAGCCGCCCGAAGGCGGCCTTCCATGCGAAGTGAACACTCACATGATCAGGTGGTGAGCTTTTCTTCGAGTGCGCGCTTGGCTTCCGCCAGAGCCGGCGGCAGACCTTGCTGCAGCGTGTCAAAGAGCTCGGCGTGCAGTGCGAGTTCGTCGCGCCAGGCTGCGTCGTCGACGGAAATCACCTGTTCGAACTGTTCGCGGCTGAAGTTCAGACCGCTCCAGTCGATGTCCTCGTAGTGCGGCGACACGCCGAACGCGTGCTCCTCACCCTGCGCCGTGCCTTCGATGCGGCCGACCATCCAGCTCAGCACGCGCATGTTCTCGCCGAAGCCCGGCCAGACGAACTTGCCGTCCGCACCTTTGCGGAACCAGTTCACGCAGAAGATTTTCGGCAGCTTCGCGCTCAACTGCTGCAAACGCTCGCCGGTCTTCAGCCAGTGACCGAAATAGTCGCTCATGTTGTAGCCGCAGAACGGCAGCATCGCGAACGGATCGCGCCGCACCACGCCCTGCTGGCCGGCCGCGGCGGCGGTCGTTTCGGAGCCCATCGTCGCCGCCATGTAGACGCCCTCGACCCAGTTGCGCGCTTCGGTGACGAGCGGCACGGTGGTCGAACGGCGGCCGCCGAAGATGAACGCGTCGATCGCGACGCCGGCCGGGTTTTCCCAATCGGCATCGATCGACGGACACTGCGATGCCGGCGCCGTGAAGCGCGCGTTCGGATGCGCGGCCTTGCGGCCGGTTTCCTTCGCCTCGGCCGGCGTCCAGTCCTTGCCCTGCCAGTCGATCAGATGCGCGGGAGGCTCGTCGGTCATGCCTTCCCACCAGACGTCGCCGTCGTCGGTCAGCGCGACGTTCGTGAAGATCACGTTTTCCTTCAGCGTGGCGAGCGCGTTGTAGTTGGTCTTCTCGCTCGTGCCCGGCGCCACGCCGAAGTAGCCGGCTTCCGGGTTGATCGCGTAGAGACGGCCGTCCTTACCCGGCTTGATCCAGGCAATATCGTCGCCGATCGTGGAGATTTTCCAGCCGTTCAGGCCAGCCGGCGGAATCAGCATCGCGAAGTTGGTCTTGCCGCACGCCGACGGGAACGCCGCTGCGACGTGATGCTTGCGCCCTTCCGGCGACGTCACGCCGAGAATCAACATGTGTTCCGCGAGCCAGCCCTCGTCGCGGCCCATCGTCGACGCGATGCGCAGCGCGAAGCACTTCTTGCCGAGCAGCGCGTTGCCGCCGTAGCCCGAACCGAAACTCCAGATTTCGCGCGATTCGGGGAAATGCACGATGTACTTGGTCTTGTTGCACGGCCACGGCACGTCCTGCCCGCCCGTCGCGAGCGGCGCGCCGACCGAATGCACGCACGGCACGAACTCGCCGTCCTCGCCGAGCACGTCGTACACCTTGCGGCCCATACGCGTCATGATGCGCATGTTGGTCACGACATATGGGCTGTCGCTCAGTTCGACGCCGATGTGGGCGATCGGCGAGCCGAGCGGGCCCATCGAGAACGGCACTACGTACATCGTGCGGCCGCGCATCGAGCCGTCGAACAGGCCATCGAGCGTCGAGCGCATCTCGGCCGGGGCGATCCAGTTGTTGGTGGGGCCGGCGTCTTCGGCGCGCTGCGAGCAGATGAAGGTGCGATCCTCGACGCGCGCGACGTCGGACGGATCGGAGCACGCCAGATAGGAATTGGGACGTTTGGCGGGATTGAGCTTCCTGAGGGTGCCGGCTTCGACCATCTGCGCGCACAGCCGGTCATATTCTTCCTGCGAGCCATCGCACCAGACGATCTTCTCGGGCTTGGTCAGCGCGGCGATCCGCTGAACCCAGTCGATCAGCTTGCGGTGCTTGACCCATGTGGGTGCCTCGATAGTGGGCAGCCCTTCGAACGAGGGATGATTCATCGACCTGTCTCCGTTTTGAAAGCAATAGAAAAACGGTACAAGCCCGGCGACGCTGCATGCGAGAGGCATTTAATTCATCGTGCCGGTGTGTATCGATTGCACTCCCGGCGCAAGATTGCGCAGATCGTCCTGGGCCACACAGCTTGCCAGGCGGAGACACCTTGCCGACAAGGCTTCTGCAACCTTGTGTAAAGCGGCTTGCCTCAACACGCAACAAACTGTAAAAACGTTCTCAATTCGCCTTCGCGTAGCGTAGCCGTTCTTTTCGCGGCAATTTCTACGGTAAGGCATCCAGCCAGACCGGCATGTGACCTAACTCACACGCTGGGACAGTCAGCATAACACTCCATTCGCACCAACGAGGTGCGCAGCAAATTACATACCATGAAGATTGCCATCCTCGACGACTATCAGGACGCCGTCCGCAAGCTCGACTGCTTTCAATTGCTGGCCGATCACGAAGTCAAAGTTTTCAACAACACGGTACGCGGTCTCGGTCAGCTGGCGAGCCGGCTCACCGAAGTCGACGCGCTCGTCCTGATTCGCGAACGCACCCGCATCACCTCGCAACTGCTCGACAAATTGCCGCGTTTGCGCATGATCAGCCAAACCGGCAAGGTAGCGGGCCACATCGACCTCGCGGCCTGTACCGAGCGCGGCATCGCCGTACTCGAGGGCAGCGGCTCGCCGTACGCGCCGGCCGAACTGACGTGGGCACTCATCATGGCCGCCCAGCGCCGTATTCCGCAATACGTAGCAAACCTTAAGCAGGGCGCCTGGCAGCAGTCGGGGCTGAAGACGTCCGCGCTGCCGCCGAACTTCGGTCTCGGTCAGGTGCTGCGCGGGCAGACGCTCGGCATCTGGGGCTACGGCAAGATCGGCCGGCTGGTCGCCGGTTACGGCAAGGCATTCGGCATGAACGTGCTGGTCTGGGGCCGCGATCATTCGCGCGAAGCCGCGCGCGCCGACGGCTACGGCGTCGCCGAAAACCGCGAGGCGCTGTTCGAGAATAGCGACGTGCTGTCACTGCATCTGCGCCTGCACGACGACACGCGCGGCATCGTCAAGCAGGACGACCTGATGCGCATGAAGCCGACCGCGCTGCTCGTCAACACGAGCCGGGCCGAACTGCTCGAGGAAAACGCGCTCCTGAGCGCGCTGTCGCACAACCGTCCGGGCATGGTCGCGATCGACGTGTACGAAAGCGAGCCGATCCTGCAGGGCTACAGCCTGCTGCGCATGGAAAACGTGATCTGCACGCCGCACATCGGGTATGTGGAGCGCGAGAGCTACGAGCTGTATTTCGGCGCCGCGTTCAAGAACATTCTCGCGTTCGATTCCGGCGATACCGCGAACGTGGCGAATCCTGAAGCGCTGCAGGGCGGGCGTCGACGGTAAGCGAGGCAGGTAGCCGTATAAGTGCGGACGCCGGGCCACGGCTCGGCGTCCGGCTCATGCGCCGCGCGCGGCCGGAAGCGCGCGACTTGCGGGCGCGGCGCCCGCCTCGCTCAGCGCGCTTCGTGCGCCCCCGCTTCCATCAAGGCAGGCACGCGTTCGAGAAAGACCTCGCCATCGGCTCGCCCGAGGTTGTACGCGTGGACCATCTGCGAAGGACTCGTGTAATCCCAGCTCGAAATCGGCACCTTGCGCGACGGCTGCACATAGAGCCGCTGCTGCACGCCATGCGGCACGACGAACATCTGCGGCCGCGGATAAAGACGCGTGACCATCACGAGCACGTTGCCCGGCACATCGGCGTCGAGCGCGCCGACCGGCACGTTGTCGACCATGCCGCCGTCCAGCACCGGCCGGCCGTTGCGGCGCAGAACCGGCGTGAACGGCGGCGTACTCGATGATTGCAGGATCAGATCCGCGAGATCCTCGACGCTCGCGCAATCCTGCGCGCGCACGAATTCCGGATGAAAGCCGAGCGTCTGTCCCAACGTGGGATGCAAGGTCTTGCGCACGTATTTCTCGATGTTGTACGCGATCAGCCCCGCGGCGACCGCGCTCCTCGCGCCGAGCCAGCGCGGCAGATGCGACACGCCGATGCGAATCTCCGGCGCATGCGCGAGCTTCGAAAATTTTTCGCCGCAGATATCGAGCAGCGCCTGGCGGTAGATGCGGTAATGCGGAAACACCGACTCGCCGCGCAGCAGATTGCCCCAGTGCGCATTGCGCGTGTTGTGGCGCAGCGCCTCTTCGTAATAGCGCATGACCCACTCGGAATCGTCGCGCGTGTAAAGCATGCAGGCGGTGGCGGCGCCGGCCGAAATGCCGGCGATCACGCGCGGACGAATGTCGAACTGCGGCTGCACGACATCCCAGAAACCCGCCTGCCACCAGCAGCGGTTGCCGCCGCCGGCGAATACGACCTGATCGAACATCCTGCTTTTCCTTGCTGTTTCTGCTATTTCTGCTGCCCGTTTATGTATGGCGAGGAGTGACGCGCTTCGTCCGGGCTTTCAGTCGAGCAACGCGTAAGTCGTGGTCGCGTGGACGGCCATATTGCCGCTTTCGTCGAACAGCTCGACTTCGCCGAACACGAGATTGCGGCCCATGCGGAGCACGCGCGCCTCGACCAGCACGTCGCCTTTGCGAACCGCGCGCATGAAGCTGATGTTCAGCGACACCGTGGTCATCGGCCTGAAGCCGCCGAGCGCGGCGGTAATCGCGACGATCATCGCGGTATCGGCGGCTGCCATGAACACCTGGCCGCTGATAATGCCGCCCGAGTGGCGCCATTCACCGGAAAACGGCAGACGCAGCGTCGCACTTTCCTCGTCGGCCTTGACTGGCGTCAGCGTCAGCGCGCGGACCCACGGCGCGAGGACCCGGTCGAGCAGCTCGGCAATCTCTTTCTCATTCATGGCAATCCCCGGTCGAAAGCCGCACGACGCATCGCGCGGCGAGGTGTCCGCGACATGATACCGGGACGACCCGACGCCACGATGTTTTCAAGGCAGCGGCTTTGTCGAGGGAAGACTCCAGCCCACGCGATGTGATTTCTTAATAAATTTGCGAAAAGGGCTTGGCAATCTCAAAAAGTTACTGCATAATCTCGCTTCTGTTGGGGGCGTTAGCTCAGTTGGTAGAGCAGCGGACTCTTAATCCGTAGGTCGAGTGTTCGAGTCACTCACGCCCCACCAAGAATTACGAAGCCCGGTCAGCGAAAGCTGACCGGGCTTTTTCATTTCTTCATGGGTATTTGCCGCGAGATATTGTGGATTAGCGCAGACTGAATTTCGCCATCCGTCAGGCGTCCATCGCCCGCTCTCGCGCCACCCTCTCCTCCATCACCCCACCAACGTCCGCGAATGAACGCGACCTGCCAAGTCACGCGAAGCGCGGCTTCACGGAATCGACCTGCTCACGCGATGCGCCCGTCGGACGAACAGGCATCTCAGACTCAAACACTATCGAGATGCAACACCCAGGGCCGCCCTCGCGAACGCTGACGTGCGCGTTATGCAGCCGCGCAATCGCCGCAACGAGGCTCAGTCCGATCCCACTGCCGGCGGTTGTCGTACCGGTCTGGTGCTCAGCGCGATAGAACGGCTGGAACACCAGGTCTCGTTCGGCAACCGGAATGCCGGGGCCCGTATCCCTGACTTCGATGGTTACCTTGCCATCTCGCTGATGCAGCGCCACGGTGATAGCTCCGCCCGGCGGCGTGAATTTCAGCGCGTTCTCGACCAGGTTGCCGAATGCGCTAAACAGCAGGTCTGCCTCGCCGTTGACGATCACCGGCACGCACGGCAACAGCTCAAGCGTAATTGAAAGGTCCTCGGCGGGAGCTTCGTAGAAGTCGATGACATCATTCAGGACATCTTGCAAGTTCAGCGGGCCCTTCCTGGCAAGGCCCGCTGCTTCGCCTATCTGCGCCATTCGCAGGAGAGCGGAGAAGCGCGTCATGACAATGTCGGACTGCTGGAGTGCGGTGTCGATCACCTGCTCGTATTCGGTGACGCTCATGATGCGCCGGCGCGTGCTTTCGAGAGTGCCTCGCATGCGCGTCATCGGCGTGCGCACTTCGTGTGCGATACCGGCGCAGATGCCTTGTATGTCTCTAATCAGACGTTCGACTTCGTCGAGCATCGAATTCACCACGGCCGTAATCTTGTCGATGTCGTCCCCACTGCCCGACAACGGCAGGCGATGATCGAGCCGGCCCGACGCGATCCGCTGGGTCGCCCGGCGTACATCGCGCAAGCGGCGGGCTGCCACGGCGTTCAGAAGCGTACCGCTGACCATGCCGATGACGAGTGTAAAGACAAGACTGCCCCCCGCGATCAGCAGCAACACCTTGTCGAAGTGCCTCTCTCCATCAGTCGATCGTGCGGTGACAAAAATGCCGCCGGACGGCAAACGCACCACGACGCCGCGATAGTGGCGTTGCACCGCGCCGGCATGGTGCCCGAGGGTCGCAATGTAATCGAACGGCTTGCCGTCGACCTCGCCCGGCAACGTCTCGAAGGCGCCGACGAGATGCTCGCCGCCTGGGCCGAAATAGCCGAATGGCCGTCTGTTCTCAGGATCTTCCGACGTGTACATCGCAATACGCGCCGGGATCTCGTTCGTCGGCAAATGCTGGATTTGCTCCACTTTCAGAAAGAGATGCTCATCGATCTCCCCAATCGAATGCCGAATGGTGACCCAGCACAGGAGTGAAAAGAGGCCGATTGCAATCACGACCTGCAGGCAGAACAACAGCCAGGGCGACGGCTGGCGAAACAGCAAACGCAGCTTATACATGCAGAACCCACCCGGCGCCGTGCACGTTGTGAATCAGCTGCGGCAACTTTCCGTCGAGGCTGATCTTGCGACGCAAGCGCGTCAGATGGATGGCGATCACGTCGCTCTGTACATCCGCGTGATAATTCCAGCCCGCCTCGAACAGCATGTTGCGCGTGACGACGTTTCCTGCATTCCGGATCAGAAAGGCGAGCAGCTTGCTTTCACGCGGCTTGAGGTTGATGACGGTGCCGCGCCGCGTTGCGTGGCCCGTCAACGTGTCGAGCGTCAGGTCGCCGAACGTCAGGGTCGAGTCGTCGCGCCCGCCCGCCTGGCCGCGTAGCAGCACGTTGAGACGCGCCGTCAGTTCGTCGAAATAAAATGGCTTCACGAGATAATCGTCCGCGCCGGCATGCAGACCCTTCACGCGTGTGTCGACCGCGTCGAGTGCGCTCAACAGCAGGATCGGGACACGTTGGCCGAGGTTGCGCAAGGTCGACAACACGGAAAAACCATCGACTTCCGGCAGCATGATGTCGAGCACGATGGCATCGAAGCGCCGCGCGAGCGCCCGCGACAGACCTTGCCAGCCGGTCAGTGCCTGTTCGACCGAGAAGCCGTAGTCTTCGAGCGCGCGCGTAATCTGGTCGGAAGTCGGCTTGTCGTCTTCGATAACAAGTATGTGCGACGCGTGCACATGGGGGCCAGATAGGTTATTGGCAGCAGGATTCATGAAAGGCGTACCGTCGCGGATGCCCGCTTTCGTCACAATCGTGGGCAAATGTCCGGGTGATTCTAACGACCGAACAAGTCAATTTCACTGCGCGTCGTCCAGAGCGAACGTCACCCACAGTTGCTTCGACAGTGTCTTGCCGGCGAGCTCAGGTGCGGGTTTGGGGTACGCGGCGTCGTGTACCGCCGCGAGCGCGGCGCGGTCGAGCTGGCCGACGCCGCTCGATACGACGACCCGCACATCCGACACCGCTCCATCGCGATAGGTAAAAGCCACGCGCGTGCGGCCGCTCACGCCGGCCATGCGAGCAGACTCCGGGTAGCGCAACGCGGATTGGACCGCGGCCCGCAACGCGGCATCGAAGCTCGGATTCACCGCGCCCGCGGACGGTGCGGGCGGTGGTGGTGGCGGCGCTGGAGGAGCCGGATCGGTAGCCGGTTCGCTGGGCTGAGCAGTCGGCGGCGGGGCCGGCGGGGTAGCCGGAGTCGCCGGCTGCAACGGGGCAGCGTGATGCACGGGCACGGGCGAGTGCCGTGGAGGCGCAATCGGCTTCGCGACAGGCACGGGCTCGGGCGGCTTGGGTGCCGGCGCGGGCGGCGCCACCGGTGCCGCTACCGGCGCGAGCGCCAGCAACGTGACGGCGGGCAGCGGCGGCGGTGGTGGTGGAGCCTTTTTCGCAAGCAGTCCGAATGCGCCTGCCAGCACTAACGCCTCGACGAGGAGCGCGAGGGGGGCGGCGCGATGGAGGTCGAGGTGCGCACGAGGCGCCTTGCTCGACGTTACGCTCAGTTCGGGTACGGTCGCCATATCACTTCGACGCGGGTTGCGTGGCCATGGAAATCTGCGAGATGCCGGCCGCGCGGCAGGCATCCATCAACGAAACGAGCTGCTGAATCCGGGCACCCTTCGCACCGACGATCGTCACGGCCGTGTGCGCTGCATCGGGGCGTGCCTGCAGCATGGCGGTCAGTTCGCCCAGCGCCATCGTGCGGCCATCGACCGATAGCGTGCCGTCTTCGGCCAACGTCACCGTCACTTTCGCCGGCGGCAGTTCCTGCGTGCTCGAACTTGCGGGTAACTGCGTGCGCAGCCCTGCGTTCGGAATCATGTGCAGCGTAATCATGATGAAGAACACCAGTAGAAAGAACATGATGTCGATCATCGGGATGATCTCGATGCGCGCCTTGCGGGCTTCGAAGTACTTCATCATCACGTCCTTTGGGGTGCGAGTTTAACGACACCGGCATCCGGCACTTCGCGCACTTCCTTCTGCACCTCGCGCGGCACGCCTGTAAGCCGGTTAACCAGCGCGGCCTTCAGCGTTTCGAGTTGATGCATCAGCGTGCGCACGCGTTTCTCCAGACCATTGAAGAACACCAGGCCGATCATCGCCACGAACAGGCCCGAAGCCGTCGCCACCAACGCCTCGGCGACGCCGCCCGTGACCTGGGTCGGCGCATTGCCCGGGTTCGACAGCACCTGGAACGCGTTGAACATGCCGACGATGGTGCCGAACAGGCCGAGCAGCGGCGCCAGCGTGACGACGGTGTCGAGCACCCACAGGAAGCGGTCGACGCGCGGTGCTTCGCGCATGATCGTCTCTTCGAGTGACGCGTCGAGGTCTTCGCGCGACGCACGGTTCGCGAGGTGGGCCGCGGTGGTCAGCACGCGTTCGACCGGCAGACCGGAGAATTGCGCCGCGCAAGTCGTGAGCTTCGACGTATCGAGCGCGCCGAGGGTGTCGATGCGCTCGAGCGCCGCCCGGGTGCTGCCCATCGCGCGGTGCAGGAACGACAACCGCTCGATGATGACGGTCAGTGCAACGAACAACATGAAGACGATGACGTAAAGTACGCCGCCCGAATCGTTCGCGAAGTGAGTGAATTGAGTGATGTTCATGGATATGTTCGCCTGAAATTAGAAATCGACCTGAACCGTGCCGAACACCGAGCGTCCGGCCTGCGTCCAGTAGAGCGGGGTCTTGGCAGCGTCTGCGCCGAAACCGAAGAACCCGTTGATACCCGTGCGGTTAAAGAGGTTGTCGAGTTGCAGGCCCACGCGCACGTCGTGGACCATCGATGTGGCGGGCTTGAACGTGTAGCCCACGGAGAGATCGGTCTGGGCAAAGCCGCCGATCGGGATCTGGTTGCCCGTGGTGCCGTACTGCCGGCCGATGAACTTCGTGATCAACGAGCCGGTCAGCGGTCCGCGTTCATAGAGCAGGCCTGCTGCCGCTGTCTTGTTCGGCGTGAACGGCATCCAGGAGTTGTCGCTGTGCTGCTTCGCCGAGTTGAACGTCAGGTTTCCGTACAGGCTGAAGCCGAGCCCCGCGTAGTACGTCGCTTCCGTTTCGATGCCCTTGTAGGTCGCCGCGCCGGCATTCGAGTAGAACGTGTTGCCGCCGATGTTCACGCTCGTGATTTCATTGGCGAACTTGATGTAGTACAGGTCGACGGAAGCCGTCAGGCGGTCGGTCTTATAGGTGGTGCCGATCTGATAGTTGTCCGTTCGCTGGGGGTCAGGCTGGCTGTTGGCCGTCAGGTTAGGAATGTTGAACGTATTCAGATTGGGCGCGAGAAAGCCTTGTGCATACTGGGCGTAGGCGCTCCAGTTCGAATTGATCTTCTCGTGGATCTGCAGCGAGGGCAGCACCTTCGTCCAGGTCTGGCCGTAGTCGGCCGGCAGGCCCGAGCCCTGGTTCATGGCCGAATAGAGGTCGCGGCGGAACAGCGCGTATTTCACGCCGGGGGTGACCGTGAAGCCGTACGGCAGCTTCCAGGCGTACTGGATGTACGGCTGGAAAGTGGTCAGCGTGTTGGTCATCGAAAACATCGGCGCCACGAACGCGAAGTTCTGGGTGGCGTTGGCTTCGACCCGGTCGCGGAAGTTGGTCTGGTAAGCGAACCAGGCGCCGAACTCGAGCGAACCGGGGCCGATGTCTCTTTGCGCGCGCACCACGTCGCCCCAGGCCCGGTAGTCGCTTTCCTGCTCCTGGCCGGCAACGTTGCCGGCGGGGAGGTACGGGCCCTTCGTCGAAAATGCGTTGTACGGCAAGCTGCTGTTCGGCGACACACCCTGGAAGCCGGTGTGGTAGTACCCGTAGGTATAAAGCTTGTTGTCGATCGCCCACTGCGCGACCTTCGTCTGGACGCCGATGTACTCGAAGTCCGTATTGACCAGGTCGTAGTTATAGCCCGAATACGCCTGGCTCAGCGGGTTGCTGGAGAGGCCATAGTTAGGACCGAACTCCGCAATCTGGGCCGCGGAGGAGCCATACGGCGTGTTCTGATGAATCTTGTTATAGGTGCCGAACAGGGTGAGCACCGTCGAGTCGCCAAGCGGCTTCTCGAATTTGAAGTAGGCGTTCTCGCGACGCTGGGAGGCGCCGGTCAGATAACCGTCGCTGCTGCTTTGCGTGTAGCCGAACGTCGCGCGCGCGTCGCCCAGCTGCTGCAGATCGCCCGTGTTGAGCTCGGCGCCGGCGAGCCAGGTGTTGTAGCTGCCATACGTGCCGAGCAGAGCGGCCGACGGGGTCATCGACGGGATCAACGACTCCATCGCGATCGTGCCGCCGAACGTGGCGAAGCCGATTTGCGAAGCGTCGCCCGGGCCACGATCGACGGTGAGGCGGTTAATCGCCTGCGACGAGAAAAACGACGTCGAGTGATGCGTGAAGTTGTTCGCATCGCCAAACGGTATCCCGTCGAACGTCACGTTGTACTGCCCGTCCTGAAAACCGCGGATAGACATGGTGGGCGACTCCATCAAGCCGGGACCGTTCGGCGAGATGCTCGAGACGCTCGGCGCGATGTTCATGATGTCGCTGTAGTTCTCGGTCGGCGCGGTGCTGTTCTGGATGTAGTGATGGCTGATCGTCGACTGCGGCTCGGTGGCCGTGAGCGAGCCTTGCGTCGGCGCTTGCGCGGGCGCGGTCTGCACGTTTTTCGAGCCGGTCGGCGCATTGGCCGGAGACGACGATGTGGCGGTGCTCTGCACGGAGCCGAGATCGCCCGCCTCCTGCGCATGAGCGAACTGGATACCGGACATGCACAGTGCGGCCAGAACGCACTGCGTCAACGGTTTCATGCGGAACGGCGAAAGTAGCTGTTGCATCTTGTTATGCCCTTGCTTTCCAGTACTGAATCGGGGTCCGAAATTGATTGAGGGTGCCATGTTAAAAACCACGCATTATTCGCAGGTGACAGGTATTCGTATGAATTTAGCTATCCTGATCGGCGGGAGGAACTCCCCCCGCCTTCTGCCTCTTTGATGCACTGAGGCGTTACGGGAGATCAACCCTTGACTTTGTATATCTCGAGACCGGCCTCGGGAGCCGAGGTCCGGGTATGCGGAACATAAAGCTGATCCAGGCTCGGGACGAGAACCGAGGTCTTGCCGCCATGCGTATCGATCCGCGCAATTTCGTGGTAGTGGTCGGCGTCGTCCTGCTGATAGGCCGTCAGGCCCTGGGCCGCGCTCACATAGATGCGCTTCGTCCGTGCGTCGTACGTCATGTCGTCGCCCCCTTCCGCGCAGCCGTAGGTCGCGATCGTCGCGCCGGTGTCGGAGTTGAGAACGAACAGCTTGCCCGGCTTCTTGTCGGCCACGAACAACCGGTGGTTTTTGGCGTCGAATGCCATCGGCGTGTTCAGCGTGAGGCCCGGTACCGACCAGGTTTGCACGAGAGCATTCCTGTTCATATCGATGATGCCGATCGTGGACTTGTCGCGGATATTCACGAACATGCGGCGGGTAGCCTGGTCGATCGTCAGCGAATGGAGACTGCCCGACTCGATGGGGATCTCACCCTTGGTCTTGAGGTCTTCGGTCGAGATAATGTGAATCGTCGAATGAGTAGGGTGCTCGTCCGGCTCGCTGGCAACGAGATAGAAATCCCGGGTCTTCGGGTCATAGCCGGCGGAATCCGGTGTGCCGTCGATATCGATCCGCTTGATCAGGTGCAGATCCGACCCGTCGAGAACCTTGACCGCCTTGTCACCGCCGTCGGCCACGAACAGCTCGTTTTTCTCGACGTTAAGAGCGAGCGAATGAGGCGTGGTGACCGGGCCGCCGCTCATCAGATGCTCACCGGTCTTGAGGTTGAACACGTCGATCGAATGGTGGTTTTCCACCGAGACGTAGAGGCGGTTGCGCTTGAGGTCGACGGCAAAATGGTCGAAATCGCCGTCGTTGATGTCGGGCAGCGGAATAGTCTTGATCAGCTTGACCGGCTCGTCGGGCGTCGCGGCATGGACTGCCGGTCCCAACAAGAAGGTAAGCGCGACTGCTGTGCCACTGAGAGCCTGATTGAGTTTCAATTTACTAATCTCGCAACGTATCTGTCTGCCGCACAACGGGCGACAGAATCGTCGACTGCCGCGGCGCAATGTTTTACGGATCCCGACGTGGCATGCCCTGTCGCGGTATCCGCATCCCGATTGAAAATGTGCCCGTCGTAAAGTGCTCTGGATCGGCCTCAAGTACCGATGAGGCGTTCGGCAGCGCAACGCAATCGCCAGGAGCCGACTTCCGTCCGTTCACATAACCGTGGCAGATCATGAGCTTTGCATGTGAATCTGTCGGGACTCGAAAATTACAAGTTCGACGGAACTCTTTTGCAAAGACCGGGGCAAGGGTGCCGTGCCCCGACGCCGGATGACGGCGGCCGCCGGTCATCGCGCCACACTTCAGGCGCGGTGGCTCGCATGGGGATCCGGAACCAAAAAGAGGAAATTTCAGGCTAACTAATTAATCAGAAGCCCTATGTGGTTAAGATCAGACACATCGCTTTCTTCAGCGCTTTCTTCAGCGCTTTCTTCATACTAACCAGATCGTTCACTGCTCCCCTGTTCCAGAAGAACGGCTCTGTCAATCTTGTAATTTTCGAGTCCCGACAGATTCACATCCCAGGCTCACTATCTGTTGCCGCTCACATGAGCGCACGAAAGCTCGCCCCTGCCATTCGAGTTGAGCCTTGATCGCAGCGTAGTCAATCCACTGCGTGCTCATATTCGCCATCACATCGCTGGCGCCGCGGCTATTTTTATCATTGCGCAAAAGACCAGCCAGAACCGGCTCACTCCGCGCGCGACATTCAGTTAGCAGAAGACGCATCGATATGTCCGAGCAACACCCCGTTGTGCCCATTGGTGGTACCCATCGCCGCTCCCTTCCGGGATGGATTCGTGCGTCTTCCGCCTATGCCTTGGCGCCGCTGTTGCTGGGTTTGCTGACGGCTTGCACGCTCGTGCCGACCTATCGGCGTCCCGACACGCCGATGGCGCAAAGCTGGGACGGCGCGGCCCGGTCATCGCTTGCCGATGCGGTCACGGTCAGGAGCGCATGGTGGCGAAACTATCAGGACCCGCAACTCAACGAGTTGGTCGAACGCAGCCTGCAGAACAATTTTTCGCTCGCCTCGGCCGTGGCGAGCGTGAACCTGGCCCGCGCCAACGCCGAGAGGGCCGGTGCGCCGCTCTACCCGACCCTCTCGGCAGGCGGCACGTTCGCTCGTACTCACCAGCGCACCAACGCCTCCGGCCCCACCAGTCCGAATTCGTCGAACAATGGCCAGAGCCTGTTTGCCGAAGCCAGCTACGAGATCGACTTCTGGGGACTCAATTCGGCCAATGCCGACGCCGCACGGCTGCTCGCGCGGGCCTCCGAATTTGATCGCGACACCGTGGCATTGACGTTGACCGCGTCGGTTACCGATACCTATTTCCAGATCCAGAGCTTGCGGCAGCGGCTGAGCCTGGCGCATGCCATCGAGAGTAATGCCAGGCATATTCTCGACTTGCTGCTGGCCCAACAGCAGGCCGGCGTCGCAACGCAACTTCAGGTCGAGCAGCAGCGCAATGCGCTGGCGACGTTCCAGGCCGCGATACCCGCGCTGCTGCAGCAACTCGAGCAAAGCATGCATCTGCTTGCCACGCTGGAAGGCGTGGCACCCGAGCAGTTCATGCTCGGCGCGGCACAGATCGACGATATTCCGATTCCGCAGCCGCTCCCGAATTTGCCGGCGACCTTGCTCGAAACGCGCCCGGATATCCGCTCGAAGGAAGCCCAGTTGCAGTCGCAAAACTACAGCGTGGGCGCGGCGCGCGCGGCCTTCCTGCCGAATCTGGTGCTGACCGCGGACGGTGGCCTGAGCAGCAATACGCTCACGCGTTTTCTCTCGAGCCCGTTCAGCAGTCTCGCGGCAACGCTCGCTGCACCGCTTCTGGATGGCGGCGCATTGCGCGGGCAGTTGCACGCGAATCAGGCCGGGTTCGCGAAAGCGACCGCCGACTATCGTCAGACCGTCGTCTCCGCCTTGCAGGATGTCGAGGATTCTCTGACGGCGCAGCAGCAGGGCGCCTTGGCGGAAACGGCGGAGCGCGCCGCCGCCGACGCGGCGACCCACGCCGCGGCACTCGCCGAGGCGCAATTCCAGGGCGGCACGATCGACTTCCTGAGCGTGCTCGATGCACAACGGACCCGTTATCAAGCCCAGGACGCGCTCGCGCAGGCACGCCTGCAACGTTTGCAGGCATCGGTGAGCGTATTTCGGGCCTTCGGCGGCGGTGCCGGAATGACCACCGATACGCCCACGCCTGTGGCTGCAATTTCATCCTCCATCTCTCATTGAATTTCGAACCCCTAATGAACCTCCGGGAAGATTTCTTGGCGTCGCCGCAGCGGCGCACGCGCCGCCCTTTGTTCGCCTGGACCGGTGGCGTCGCGCTGGCGCTGGTACTGGCCTGGTGGGTGTGGCCGAAACACGCGGCCAGTGCCGCGGCTGCGGCGGTGCCCGTCGATGCCGGCCATGCGGTGCTGATGGATTTCCCGATCAGGGTCGCATCGGTCGGTACGGTCGAGGCGCTCAACACGGTCGATGTCAAGGTCCGTGTCGACGGGCAGGTGCAGCGCATTGCCTTTAACGAAGGCCAGGACGTCCGCGCTGGCCAGCTTCTCGCACAACTCGACCAGGGGCCGCTGACGGCGCAACTCCACCAGGCCGAAGCGGCGCAGCGCAAAGACCAGGCGAGCCTGAACAATGCGCGGCTCGACCTCGAACGCTACAGCAAGCTTGTCGGCATGGGTGCGGCGACCTCGCAAGGCGTCGATACCGCGCGTGCCCAGGTCGAATCGCTCGCCGCGACGGTCGCGGCCGACGCGGCGCTGGTGCAAAGCGACCAGCTGCAGCTCGGTTTCACGACGCTGCGCGCACCGTTCGCGGGGCGTGTCGGTGTGCGCGAAGCCGACATCGGCCAGGTGGTCCATCCGACCGATGCCAACGGCATTGCGACGGTCACCCAGATGGAACCGATCACGGTGGCGTTCTCGGTCCCGCAGGACGTGCTTCCCGAGCTGCTCGCGAAACAGGCCGGCAGCGCGTTGCCGGTCAACGTCACGCCGCGTACCGGCGACGCCGTTCTGGCGCAAGGCTCGCTGGTCTTCATCGACAGCCACGTCGATCCGACGACGGGCCAGATCAGGCTGAAGGCATCGTTCACCAACCAGGACCGCAAGCTGTGGCCCGGCGAACTGGTGAATGCACAGATCCTGTTGCACACCGACCGCCAGCGTGTTGCGGTACCGGACCGCGCGATCGTCAACAGTCAGTCCGGCACGCAGCTTTATGTCCTCGATAAGAACGGCCGGGCGCAACTGAGACCGGTGAAAACCGGCAACAGCGTCGACGGCATGACCGAGATCGACGCCGGTATCGACACCGCCGATCTGATCGTGTTCGACGGACAAAGCCGGCTCGATCCCGGCACGCAGGCGGCTGCCAACATCGTCGCGACGACTGCGCAGCCCGCAGCTGTCCCCTCTGTCACCTCCATTCAATAAGACAGCGCCTCATGAGCCTGCTCGAATTTTTCATCCAACGGCGCATCGCCACCGGCTTCCTAGCGCTCGGCGTGCTGCTGGCGGGCGTCGTCGCCTATTGGCTGCTGCCTGTCGCGTCACTGCCCCAGATCGATTTTCCGACGATCCAGATTTCCGCCCAACTGCCCGGCGCGAGCGCGGAGACCATGGCGAGTTCGGTCGCCTCGCCGCTCGAATGGCAATTGTCGAATATTGCGGGCATCACCGAAATGACCTCGTCCAGTTCGCTCGGGACGACGTCGATCACGGTCCAGTTCGACCTGTCACGCAATATCGACGGTGCCGCGCAGGACGTGCAAACCGCCATCAATGCAGCGGGCGGCGTACTGCCCAAGAACCTGCCCAACCCGCCGACTTACGAGAAGGTCAATCCCGCCAATTTCACGCTGCTCTCGCTGGCGGTGACCTCGCCGTCGCTCCCGCTCACCGAACTCGACCGCTACGCGGAAGACTTTCTTGCCCAGCAAATCTCGCAGATGCCGGGTGTCGGTCTCGTCGATTTCAACGGACAACAACGCCCCGCGGTGCGCATCCGTGTCGATCCCGACAAGCTCGCCGCACGCGGCCTGACGCTCGAGGACGTGCGCTCGATTGTCGGCGTGCAAACCGTCAACGCGCCCAAAGGCAGCCTGAACGGCCCGGACCGCTCGGTCGTGTTCAACGCCACCGATCAGCTCACGACGGCGGCCGAGTATCGCGGCCTCGTCGTCGCCTACAAGAACGGCGCGCCCGTGCGCCTCGAGGACCTCGGCACCGTGATCGACGCCTCCGAGGACACGCACCAGGCCGCGTGGTTGCAGCA
Source organism: Paraburkholderia sp. Ac-20336 (assembly GCF_017105025.1). Lineage (NCBI taxonomy): Bacteria > Pseudomonadati > Pseudomonadota > Betaproteobacteria > Burkholderiales > Burkholderiaceae > Paraburkholderia > Paraburkholderia sp. Ac-20336. The sequence goes on from NZ_JAAGPS010000015.1 coordinate 35,815, forward strand.
CGAGCGCGCCATCATCATCGATATCCATAAGCAGCCCGGCTACAACGTCGTCGACACCATCCGCAACATCGAGTCTCATTTGCCGGCGCTGGAAGCCTCGCTCCCCACGGCGGCCCATGTCCATGTCGTCGGGGACCGCACGCAGACGATCACGACCTCGCTGCACGACGTGCAATTCACGCTGATGTTGACGGTCGCCCTGGTCGTCATGGTGATTTTCGCGTTCGTGCGCAATCTGTGGGCGACCGTGATTCCGAGCCTGACGATTCCGCTGTCGCTGGTTGCCACCTTTGCCTTGATGTATCTGCTGGGCTTTAGCCTGAACAACCTGTCGCTGATGGGGCTCACGATTGCCGTGGGCTTTGTGGTCGACGATGCGATCGTGGTGATCGAGAACGTGATGCGGCATATCGAAGCCGGCGTGCCGCGCATGCGTGCCGCGCTGCTCGGTGTGCGCGAGGTGCGCTTTACCGTCATCTCGATGACCATTTCGCTGATTGCGGTATTCATCCCGATTCTGCTGATGGGCGGCATCGTCGGGCGTCTGTTCCGCGAATTCGCGATTACGGTCAGTGCCGCGGTCGTCATGTCGTGCTTCGTATCGCTCACCGTCACCCCCATGTTGTGCGGCTGGCTGATTCGCAAGCCCAACGGCGATCGGCTTCGCGAGAGCCGGCTCGTGCGGGGGCTGGAAATCGCCTTCGTCGCGATGGAGCGGCGCTATGAGCGCGGACTCGACTGGGTCTTGCGGCACCAGAAAACGATGCTCGGCGTGACGATTGCGACCGTGATCGCGACCGGGGCGTTGTTCGTGCTGATCCCGAAGGGGTTCTTTCCCGAGGAAGATTCGGGCCTGATCCAGGCGACACCGGAAGCCGCGACGGACATCTCGCCGCAGGCGATGGCCGTCAAGATCCAGCAACTCGGCCATATCATCGAAGCCGACCCGGCGGTCGATAACGTCTACTACTGGATCTCGGCGGATCCTACGGTGAGCGAAGGCCACATGATGATCAACCTGAAACCCGTCAATCAGCGCACGGTCACCGCCGCCCAGGTGCTGCGCCGGCTCAAGCCCAAACTCGCGACGGTGATCGGTGTTTCGGTCACGATGCGGGTTCGGCAAGACATTCAGGTTGGCGCCCGCGCAAGCGCGGCACAATATCAGTACACCTTGCAATGTCCCGACGTCAATGAATTGAACCACTGGTCGCAGGTGCTGACCCAGCGCCTCTCCACCCTGCCGGAACTGGCCGACGTCACGTCCGATCAACAGGCTTCGGCCACCAGCGCCACGCTGGTCATCGATCGTGACACGGCCTCGCGTTTCGGCATTACCGCGCAGGCCATCGACGATACGCTGTACGACGCGTTCGGCCAGCGCCAGATTGCGACGCTCTATACGCAATCGGACCAGTATCACGTCATCGAGGAAGTCGACCCGAAATTCCAGTTGACGACGGAAGCGCTGGCCCACCTTTACGTGCGCTCGCCCCTGACCAGCCAACTGGTGCCGTTGAACACACTGGTGACGCTCGCCAACGGCGTATCGCCTGTTTCCGTGAACCATCAAGGCTTGTCCCCGGCAGTGACCATTTCGTTCAATCTGGCGCCCGGGCAGGCTCTGGGTGCCGCCATCACGGCCATCCGCCGCGCCGAGGTTGCCGTGCACAAGCCCGATGCCGTTATCGGAACCTTCCAGGGGACGGCCCAGGCTTTCCAGGCATCGCTGCATAGCGAGCCGTATCTGATCCTGGGGGCGCTGGTCGTCGTCTATCTGGTGCTGGGCATACTTTACGAAAGCGCGATCCACCCCTTGACCATCATCTCGACGCTACCGTCCGCCGGCGTGGGGGCGCTGTGTACGCTGATGTTGTGCGGCCAGGATCTCTCGATCATGGCGATGGTGGGCATCGTTTTGCTGATCGGCATCGTCAAGAAGAACGCGATCATGATGATCGACTTTGCACTGGTGGCCGAGCGGGAACAAGGCCTGCCGCCCACGGCCGCGATCCGCCAGGCCTGCGTGCAGCGCTTTCGCCCGATCATGATGACGACGCTGGCGGCCCTGTTCGGCGCCTTGCCGCTGGCGCTGGGACAGGGTGCAGGCGCCGAATTGCGCGTCCCCCTGGGGATTGCGATCGTCGGCGGCCTGGTATTCTCGCAAATGCTGACGCTCTTCACCACGCCGGTCGTCCACCTCTGGTTCGACAGGCTGGCAAACTGGATCGACAGGAAACCGGAGGGCGCGAAGTCAAAGGTGGTTGCGGAAAATCAGACGGTTGGGTAGGCGGATCGGTCGGGTGCGGAAAACGACGGCGGTTCGCACCCCTGACCGCCATCTCCGGCCTGCCATATCGTAGAGCCGAACGCGCCCTCCACCTAGAATCGATGAATAATCGCCACACGCGCAGCTAATTGCCGGTTCGTAGTCGACATATTGCCGACCACGCCCTGATAAAGGTCCGCGCCCTTCGCATCGCCGCTCGCCAGCTGCAATGCGACGACCCCGTACACTTCCGTGCGCTTCGACAAACTGTAGTCCGCACCGACAATGACGCGATGGTACTTCGGAACCGCGCCCGAATAATCCACGTGCCCGATCGTGTAGAGATACCCCGCGCCCAGCTTCAACGCGGGCCTGACGAAGTACGTATACGACACGTTGTAAAACTCGAAGCTCACATCGCTTTTGGTGCCGTTTGCCTGGCTAAACAGGATACGCGTATAGAGCGCCCCGATGACACCATTACCCACCTGGTAGGTCGCACCGGCCCCATACGTTTGCACGTCTTTCGGATGTCCCACGTAGCTCCATGGGCCGGTAGCACCGATGGCCGAACCCGTCGTGTTGGCAACGTAATGCCCATCGGCGAACTGGTCCGCCGGATCTTTTGCATGGAAGTAGGCCACGCCGAGTTTGAGCGGACCATAAATGTAGTTCACGCCCGCGCTCAAAACGCCTGTCGTGCCGACCTGGTCATATGCGGTGGGCGAACTGAATCCGTACACGCCGCCGAACCTGAATCCATAAACGTCACCGCTCGCGTATTTGATGCTGTTATTCGTTCGTACCGTGTTGCCGATATTGTCCATGTCGCCGCTACCGTGCGTCGCCATTCCGCCCCACTGGTTTCCGTCGCCGGCGAACTGCAGGTAATCGACGATCGAATCATACTGTCGCCCGAGCGTGACGGTGCCAAAGCGATTGCTGGTGATCCCGACATAGGCGGTTCGGCCAAAAGCAAGGCCGCCCTGCCCCAAGGTTCCGTTGGTAACGTTGAATCCGCTTTCCAGCTTGAAGATCGTCTTCAGGCCACCGCCCAGATCCTCGCTGCCGATCAGCCCCCACCGGCTTCCGGAAATCCCCGTCGACACGCCGTCGCGCATGGCGACGAGAGATTTGCCACCACTGTTGTTCACATAATCGATGCCGGTTTCGATAAGGCCATACAGCGTGACGGTACTTTGTGCGTAAGCATGCTGCGAGAGCAGGCATGCGAGCGCGGTTCCGAACATGATTTTCTTCATCTTCCCCTCATCGTTGTAGTTCGACCGAATTTCATCCAGCCAAATCATTTAGTAATACGATTTAATGAGCGCAAATAAATAGACGCATGAATGCAATGCCGAGCCGAATCAGGTACTGCGACCGTTCCCGGCGATGCAGGCCGATTCCACGAAAAGCCCGCGGCTGACGAAGTGCCGGTAAGGCGACGGCGTGGCGGCATCGCCGGGCTTCAACTCAAGCCAGGCCCGATAGGCCGACTCCGTTTCCCAGCCCGTCACCGTCGTGATCGCCGACGCATCTTTCGGGTCCGATGTCCGGTAGCGGAACAGGAATCCATCGACCTGCGCCATCAACTTGCCGTTGCGCTCGATGCGCTCGACGGCATCGGCCTCGCGGCCCGGATGACAGAAATGATCGACAATGACAAGAAAGGCCATGCTCATCCCCAAGGTTCATGTGCGTACGGCCATCGCCCTTTACAGAGCGATGCGGAAAAGGCGGAAATCCATCGGTCTCCTAGGCAAGCCATACTTCTTCGCACAGTCGCAACCCGGCGGCTTCCGAAAAAGGATGGGGAACGACGCCTTGCACGTTCGCGGCGCGTCCGTCGAGAAAATCCACGAATACCGGAATGGTTCTGCCGTCCGCGTCCCACAGAATCTTCTGCACCTGCGCATACAGTTCGGCCCGTTTGGGTCCATCCGGCGTGCGCCGTGCCTCCAGCGCCAGGGCATCCAGTTTCGGATTCCGGTAGCCGGTCTCCGGCTGCGGCGAATTCGACAGGCTGACACTGCGTAGTTCCAGATCCAGCGTTGCACGCGGAAACCAGTTGGTCACGTTAAACGCCTTCTTTCCGCTGACCTGTGCGTAATAGCCTTCCGCCGGCAAGCGCGTGAGGTTGATCGGTATCCCGACCCGGCCCGCGGTTTCCTGCAGTTCCAGCGCAAAATCCGTCGCGGGCGCGCCGTAATTGACGTCCGACGTGAACAGGTTGAGCTGCCCGCTAAATCCCGACTTTCTGTAGTAGAACCGGGCCTTGTCCAGATCGAACTCGCGTTGCGGCAGATCATGGTCGTAATATCGGTCCCTGGGTCCGATCGGAAGATCATTGGCAACCTGCCCGTATCCGTTCAGTACGCGCTTGACCATCTCCGCGCGATCGACCGCATACTTGATCGCGGTGCGCAGATTGATATCGCTGAACGGCGCGCCATTGGCCATCGTGTTGATGCAGAGCTTTCGCGATGCCTTGGAATCGACCAGCTTTGCGCGAGGGTTCCGGTCGAGCAACGTGGCGGTACGTGCGTCAACCCGGTTGATGTAATGCGCGTCCCCCGAAATCAGCGCGTCCATGCGGGCGCCGGTATCCGAAATGCCGAACGTTTCGACCTCGTCCACATAAACGGTATCGGCCTTGTAGTGATTGGCAAACCGGCGCGCCACCATGCCGATACCGGGTCTGAACTCGACGAGTTCGAACGGGCCGGTGCCGACCGGACGATCCCAGTTGGCAAATCCCTCGGGAACGATGACCGTATGCGGATCACCGAGCAGCACGGGAAAGTCGGCGTTAGGCGCCTTCAGCGTCACGACGACCCGATCCACTCCGTCCTTGCGGATATCGGTGACGTCCGAGAAATACGAGCGCACCATCGACACGGAACCCGGCTGCCGATGAAGATTGAGCGAATAGACCACGTCCTCCGGAACCAGCGGCTTGCCGTTCTGGAACACCACGCCTTGTCTCAACCGGAACGACCAGACCGACATGTCGGCATTCGGGTTCCACTCGACGGCAAGATCGGGCGATGCCTGGAACTGCCTGTCCCACTTCACGAGCGGACTCATCAGCGAATAGACGCGCAGAAAGTCGAGGTTCTGGTTCATCCTCAAGGGATTGAGGGTGTCGTTGATGCTCTGCTGCGACCACGCGATGCGCAGACGGCCGCCACGCCGCGGCACGGAAGCCGCTGCCGCATCGGCATAGGTCAGCCCACCGCCGAGCGCCACGGCAACACCGGCCGCCGCCGCCCCCAGGAAACCGCGCCGCGACATTTTTCCATCGTGAGCCCATTCGCCGTTCATGCGTCTTCTGTTCTCCGTTCGAGATAGTGGCCGGGACGGCTCGCGTTCGTCCGTCATGCCGCCAGACCCGGCATGCGCTCTTTCAGCCAGTCGGTCCTGAGTTCCGGTATCGCGTTAAATAGCGCCTGCGTGTACGGATGCTGCGGATGCGCAACCACCTCCGGCGACTGACCGGACTCCACCACCTGTCCCTGATGCATCACGTAGATCTGGTCGGCGAGTTTCGAGGCTTTCGAAACATCGTGAGTAATGAAAATGCAGGCCGTGCCGAGTTGCCTCCGCAGAGTCGACAACAACGCCAGGATGCGCGAACTGACGATCGAATCGAGCGCAGCCGTCACTTCGTCACAAACCAGCAGATCAGGCTCGGCCGCCAGCGCGCGCGCCAGGTTGGCGCGCTGTTTCTGCCCGCCGGACAATTGCGAAGGCAGGCGCTGCGCCATCTCCTCGGGCAGTTCGACGAGCCGCAGCAATTCGGCAACCCGCTTCTCGCGAGCCGCGCCCTTCAACCCGAAATACCGTTCCAGCGGCCGCCCGATTGCAGCCCCAACGGTAATGCGCGGATTCAATGCAAGGTCCGGATGCTGCAGCACCAGTTGCACGCCTCGCAGTTCCTCCATGCCGCGCCGCCGAAGCGACGGGGCAAGCGGCTTGCCATTCAGCAGCAACTCGCCGCTCGCGATAGGCAGCAACCCGGTCGCCACTCTCGCGAGCGTACTTTTGCCGGACCCCGATTCACCGACGATCGCAACGAATTCACCCCGGCGAACGGTCAGCGACACATCGTTCAGCGTCGGCTTGCCGCGGCCATACCTCGCGACTGCGTGGCGGATTTCGAGTACGGGCGCGCCGGGCACACCGGGCACACCGGGCACACCGGGCGCATCAGGCTCACTGGAAGCCACCGGCGCCTCGGCTGTCCTGTTCGACAGCCCCGCACTCGCCGCCGCAATCAGCTCGCGCGTATAGTCGCACTGCGGTGACGTCAGCAGTTGCCGCGCCTCGCCTTCCTCGACCTTCCCGCCATGACGCAGCACGACGATCCGGTCTGCCATCTGGGCAACGACCGCCAGATCGTGGCTGATATACAGGCACGCCACCTTTTCCTGCCGGATGATGCGTTTGAGCGAAGCGAGCACCCCCAACTGCGTGGTCACGTCGATCGCCGTCGTCGGCTCGTCCAGAACCAGCAACTCCGGCCGGCACATCAGCGCCATGACGGTCATCAGGCGCTGCAACTGACCACCGCTCAGTTCATGGGGAAACCGGCGCATCATCTCGTCCGCCGCGCCGAGCCCCATGCTTCTCGCGAGTTCCAACGCTCGCCCGTACGCGACCCTGCGATTGCCCTTGCCGTGAACGGCGGTGGCCTCCATGATCTGGTCGACGATCCGGATAGCCGGATTGAAGGCGGTGGCCGCGCTCTGCGCGATATACGCCACCTTGGCGCCGCGCACGAGACGTGCCCCGCGTTGTCCTATCCGTGCAAGATCGCTGCCGCGGAACATGATCCGTCCGCCGGCAAGACGGCATCCCGCGCGGGCATAGCCCAGCGCCGCGAGACCAATAGTCGACTTCCCGGCGCCCGATTCGCCGATCAGCGCCACCACCTCGCCCTGTTGTACCGACAGGCTGAAGTCATTCACGAGCGTACCCGACGACACCGATACGTTCAGGTTTTCGAAACGCATCAATTCGCTCATGCCAGGAACTCCGTGGAAATATCGCGCTGCGAGCGCCGCAGAAACCAGTCCACCAGTTTGTTGGCCGAAAACGTGACCGAGAAAATCGCGAGTGCGGGAAACACCGCCGCAATCGACCCCAGGCGCAATCCGGCCAGGTTCTCGCGCACCATCATTCCCCAGTCCGCGGCTGGCGGCTGTACCCCCAATCCCAGGAAGCTGACGGCACTCAACAACATGACCGTCGCGGCGAAGCGCACGCCGAAGTCGGTCAGCAGCGGCGGGTAGGCATTCGGGAGTGCCTCGCGGAACAGAATCCAGAAGACGCTTTCTCCGCGCAAATGCGCGAGATCGACGTAGTCGCGTGCCAGGTTGTCCAACCCCACGGCCCGGGCCACGCGATACACGCGTACGGATTCGATCAGGCCGACGGTGCAGACCAGCACCATTTCAGACGACCCGAGCGCGGAGACGCAAACCAGCGCAAACATGATCGTCGGCAGTGCCATCAGCCCGTCCATCACACGCCCGATGGCCTCGTCGATCCAGCCCTTCGCATAGGCCGAAAAAAAGCCGATCGTGATACCGACGCCGGAAGCGATCAGGTTCGCGGCAACCGCGAGCACGATGGTCGTGCGCGAACCGAAGATGATCCGCGAAAGCATGTCGCGGCCGAAATAGTCCATCCCGAGGATCGCCCCATGCTGCGGCACACCGTAAGGATCCCCGATGATCTCGCGCTGCGACCACGGTGCGATCCATGGCGCGGCGAGGGCAACCAGTATCCAGAGCACGATCACGATCAGCGGCAGTTTCGGCACGCTCCCCGTCCGTCCGCCATGGAAAATGCGCGCGATATTCATGTCCTGCTCCGCAGTCTCGGACTGCCCGCCAGTGCCAGCAGATCCGTCGCCATGTTCAGGCCGACGTAGATCGTCCCGAACACCATCGCACAGCCCTGTACCAAAGGAAGATCCCGCACCGCCACGCTGTCGATCATCAGCTTGCCCATGCCCGCATAGGAGAAGATCACCTCCACCACCACGACCCCGCTGACGAGGTAGCCGAGACTGATACCGATCACGTTGGCGATCGGCCCGATCGCGTTCGGCAACGCGTGGCGCACGAGAATCCTCGAACGGGGCACGCCCTTGAGCAACGCCATCTCCACATACGGCGAGCCGAGCACGTTGAGGATGGAGCTGCGCGTCATGCGCGTCGTCGGCGCAAAGACCGAAATGACCAGCGTCATCACCGGCAGCGCGAGGCGCCGCAGATGCGAACCCAGCGTCACCTCGCCGAACATGTAGGAGGTCGCGGGCAACCAGCCCAACTGCACCGAGAACACGAGAATCAGAAACGCGGCGAACATGAACTCCGGTCCCGACGCGGTAATCAGGCTGGTGTTCGTAATCAGCCGGTCGGGCCAGGTTCCGGCTCGCGCCGCTGCGTAAAGACCCAGCGCCACCGCCAAAGGCAGGGCCACGAGAGCCGTCAGGCCACCGAGCAGCAACGTGGCCGGCAAGCGCGACGCAATGAGCGCCGACACGCTGCGGCCGCTTGCATAGGACTTGCCGAGATTGCCGTGCAGCGCGCCCGACACCCACGTCAGATATTGCGTGTAGAGCGGCCTGTCGAGGCCCGCGTCATGGCGAAACGCCGTGAGCGTCTGCGGCGTGGCGTCCTGCCCGAGCACCACCTCCGCCACGTCTCCCGGCAACAGATGCGTACCCGCGAAGATGAGCAGCGAGACGAACACGAGCGTGCCGATCCCGAACGCGACCCGTCGCAGCAGGACACGCATTACGCGCCAGCCGACTGCTCCGAACCGCCATGAGCGCCGCCGAACGTCCGGCGCATGGCCTGGATCTGGTCTCGCATCGACAATGTCGGCCAACTTTTGCATGCGCTTGCCCTGTCTATGTTAAGTGCGATGAAATTCGGTCCTTCGGCCTCGATCAGCGTGGCGATGCGCGCGCGCAGATCGTCGACGTCGTCGATGCGCGTGCTGTTCCTGAAGCCCGAGGCCTGCGCGAGCGCAACGAAATCGGCCGTGGCGGCACCGGGAATCGGCTGGTTGCCGGACGTTTCGTAAAGGCCGTTGTTCATCACGATCAGCGTGTAATTGCGCGCACGCGCTTCGCCGATCGTCACCAGCGTGGCCAGTTGCATCGTCACGCAACCGTCGCCGTCGACGGTCACGACACGTTTGTCCGGCGCACCGAGCGCCATGCCGAGACCCAGCGACGAGGCGCTGCCCATGCAGCCGAGCATGTCGATATGCAACGGTGCCTCGGGATCGAGCGCATGCCATACGGGCGTGGCCTGCATGGTGGCAACCGACAGATACTGGTTCTTGCGGCACACGTCCGCCAGAATCCGGATAACTTCCTCTCGCAACATATGCTCAGACTCCGGTAGGAATGGGGACAACGAGTGCCCAGGGGGACTGCTGCTGCAATGCCTGCTCGTACACGTCGGGAATCTTCCCGAGATCGGCGTCATGCCACAGCCGCAGCGACGGCACGCCCCACATGTCGAGCGTCGGTTCGAGCAGCCGCACCATGCGCTGCGGGTGCTGCTCCATCGGCGTCGCCGCCTTGTTGCCGTACTGGCCGATCAGCATGACGGTCGGCACGCCGGCGTCGAGCGAGATGCCGCGAATCGTGTTGAGGCACGCATAGAAGCCGTTGTTCTGAATCGTCAGCAGCGGCCTGTGGCCCATCGCATACAGCCCGGCATTGATGCCGATCGCTTCGTCCTCGCTGCATGCATAGACGGTCTTCAGGTCGGGCGCGGCTTCGATCGCCGCGATGAAGGTTTCCTGATACGTGTCGGGTACGATGACCACGTGCGAAATACGCGCCTGTCGCAGAACCTCGACAAGCCGTGCCGCGCTCAAGGGTGTGGGAATCTCGTGTTGATCTGTCATGTCAGCCTGCCTGCCTCGATAGTTCGCTTTCGGTGGTCATCTCGCAGTCCGCGTTACGTCTCGCGGTATCGCTGAGAATCTGGTGCGCGGCGTTGTGCCCCGGAATGCCCGAGACGAATCCGGCCGGCCAGGTGCCGGTGCCGCAGAAGTAGAGTCCGTCGACCGGCGCGCGGTAATCCGACATGCCGGCCATCGGCCGCAACGAGAACATCTGCCCGGCCAGGTTGTCGCCCTGGATCACGTTGCCTTCCAGCAGCCCGTACTCGTTCTCGAGATCGAGCGGGCTCATGTAGCGGTGATCGACGATGCTGTCCTTGATGCCCGGCATGTATTCGTCGAGCACCTTGATGCACCGGTCGCCGAACGCGTCGCGAGTGGCGGCATCCCATACGCCGTCCTTCAGTGCATAGGGCGCGTGCCAAACGTTGATACTGAGCAGATGGCGCCCCGGGGGCGCGAGGTCGGGATCGATCATCGACGGACAGAGTCCCCACATGAGCGGCCGCTCGGACGGCACGCCATGCTTCGCCTGGTCGAAGGCGCGGTCCATGTATTCGACGCTGGGCGCAATCCGGAACTGGCAACTGGCGATCTGGCGGGTTTCCTCGTCCGTCGCGCCATCGGCGACATGCGGCGGTCGATCGAGCGACAGCGCGATCTTGAACGCGGACCCTTTCATCGGAATCCGGCGCACGCGCTCCAGCGTGTTGGCGCGAATCGCACCGGCGGGCAGCAGATCGAGCAGCGTGGTCTTGGGATTGGCATTCGAGACGACGACGGGAGCCCGGAAGCACTCGCCACTCGCCGTTTCCACGCCAACGGCCGCGCCGTTCTCGACGAGAATCCGCCGCACCGCGACGTCGGTCCGGATCTCCCCGCCGGCCTCGACGACCGCGCGAGCCATCGCCGCGATGATCGCGCCCATGCCGCCCTTCGGAAAACCGGTCGAACCCCGCAGCGGCATCAGCCGTGGATCGTCGGGCGAGGTCGGCTTACGTGCCGCGAGCGAAAGCGGGCGGATCAGCATGGGGACCGCGGTGCCCGGCGTGCTTGGCCCCGCCTGAACGGCCACGCAGCCGCGGATCGCGATCAGTGCCCTCGCCTCTTCCGACTGCAGCCACTCTTCCGCGAGGTCCCGGATACTGCCGAAGAAAAACTTGCCGAACGCGTCCTCCAGTTCCGGCGAATCGATCTTTGCCAGCATGTCGCGCAACGAAGGCGGCGGCTCGAACGGCGAGACGCCGAGTGCCTGGGCGAACCGGTCGACGTACGCCAGCAGACCGAAGAAGCGCTCCTCGTCTCCTTTCGCAAAGCTGGCAAGCTGCTCCCGCACGCGGTTCTGATCGCGCCAGCCGACAAAGTAACGTCCCGTGTCGAACCGCGTGAACAACGTGGGGTCGGTGGAAATGAAGCGGAGCCCATGACGCTCCAGCTGCATGTCGGCGGCAATCGTCTGTTCGAGCGAGCCCGTCGAATTGGTAATCGAAGAACGATGCCCCGGAAAGTACTCGACCGTGCCGCACGGGCCGCCGAGCGCGCGACGACGCTCCAGAACCAGCACGCGCCGCCCCGCGCGCGCCAGATAGAAAGCGCTGACGAGGCCGTTATGGCCGCCGCCGATCACGATGGCGTCATAGGTAGGATGTTTGGTTGATCTTGGGGACATTATCGACATGGATTGCAGGACCTGGATTGGTTGATTCCCTGTTGATTCCTACGACGAACAAAGCCCGCGCATCCGTCGGCTCGTTCCGTACACTTCCACTGCTCACTGCGAGATTGCGGGTGCCGCGACCGGACTCATCGGCTGCAGCGTGTTCTACAGGCACCGTTGCGGCACGCAATGCACCACGCTCCTGTGCGAGGGATATCCCTGGCCGGCTCCGGCCACGCGGCCCTCTCCATCCCCAGCGTTCCCATACAGAGAAATTGGGATGATCGTAAGGTGCGGAGTAGAATAAAAAAAGTTTAATTTTTTAATCTTTCGATTTACTTTACTTATATGGCCGAGCAACTTCCCGATGTCAAGATGACGCAGATCCGGCACTTCGTCTCGGTCGTGGAGCATGGCGGATTCAAGGCCGCCGCCGCCGCGGTATTTCGCAGCCAGCCGGCGCTCTCGCTTTCGATCCGCGAGCTCGAAACCACCTTGGGCGCCCGGCTGCTCGAACGCGGCAACCGGGTGATGCTCACCGCGTTCGGCACGCTGTTCTATCGGGAAGCGAAATCGCTCGTCGAACACTACGACCGGGCCATCCAGGCGGCGATCGACGTTGCCCAGGTTCGCCTCGGGCGGGTCAAGATCGCCGCCGTGCCGTCCATTGCGCACGAAATCCTGCCCCGCGCCATCAGCCGCTTCGTACGCTCGTATCCGACCGTCAATCTGCATGTCGAAGACGGCTCGACGATCTACGTGCATGAGCGGGTGAAATCGGGAACGGTCGACTTCGGCATCGCGAGCGAACCGGACAGCAGCTCCGGCCTCAGGTTTTCGCCGCTCCTCGCGGATGCACTCTGCGCGGTCGTCCCGGCGGGTCACCCGCTGTTCAAAAGAAAAAAGCTGAAGTGGCCACAACTGGCCGCCAGCCGGATCATCGGCAACGGCATCATGCAGGCGCTGTCGCCCGATGTCCGGGCGGCGATCGGCCAGCCGGAATCGCTGTTCATCCCCAATACCACGACGCTGCTCGCCGCGGTGGAGAACGGCGTCGGCGTCACGGTCCTGCCCTTCCTCTCGAACCAGCACAACGGCGAGTCGCTCAGGTTCATCCCGCTCGAATCTCCACGCGTGGAGCGACTGGTCGGCATCGTGGAACCCGAGGACAAGTCGCCCAGCCCGGCCGCGCTAGCGCTGCGCAACGGCATTGTCGAAGAAGTACAGGCGCTCGCTCCATGCCCCGAGGTCAGGCGTCTGCGCAGCGGCTCGGCCTGAAAAGCGTGAGCCGGGGCACTGCCTCGGTCCTTCCGTCCCGGCACTGCAAACGCCCGCGAGTAGTGCACGGCCTCTCCCTGCGAGAACCCATCCGGGTTCCCGCATTCCTTCCTCTTCGCCTGATGAGCGCTGCGCCACGGCAACCGCACGAAGCGTGTGGTCATCCATTTACCAGACTGATGAGTTCAATATATACTGCGCCCAAGTCAACCACCGAGGCACGGCATGCCCTCATTTATCGCTCTGGTTCTGGAAAGTCCGATTACGCTGGTGTTCGGCCGGATACTGCTGACGACGCTCTTCTGGAGCGCGGGTATCTTCGGACTGTTTAACTTTTCCGTGATCGTCTCGGAGATGAAGGCGGTCAACCTGCCGGCGCCCGTGGGCTTCGCGGTGGCGACCATCGCCATTCAGCTGATGGGCTCCGTGCTGCTGATCGGGAATTTCAACGGCCTGGGATGGTTGGGCGCGGGCGCGCTCGGCCTGTTCACGCTACTCACGATTCCCTACGGGCACGCGTTCTGGACTTTCCCCGAACCGCGTCGAACGGAAGAACTTCACATTGCGCTGGAGCATATTTCGGTCGCGGGAGGTATGCTGATGGCCGCGATTTTGACCCTGAGATGATCGTATTTCACATGACCTCACTTCCACGTGGCCGGCCCAAGGACCTGGTGAAGCAGCAAGCGCTTCTCGATGCCGCACGCGACCTGCTTCTGGAGCACGGTGCGGACGTGACGACCAGCGCCATCGCCGCACGCGCGGGCGTGGCGAAAGCGACCCTGTTTGCGCATTTCAGCGACAAGGACGAATTGATCGATGCGGTGATACGCCGCGAATCCGACCGCACGGCGACGGACGCCGAGCTCGCCGAAGGCCTGGCGATGGATATCGTGCCGGCGCTTCGCAAGTTCGGCATTCGCTTTACACGGTTCATCAACGAGCGCGAGTTGGCCGGATGGGATCGGCTCATCGCGACAGCGGCGAAAAGAAGCCCGGAGCTTCCGAAGCGGTTTTTCTCGAGTGGCCCCGGACGCGGGCAAGCGATTCTCGCCTCGTTGATTCAGGCGGCAATAGAAAAGGGAACGTTGAGGGATTGCGACGCGACCCAGGCGGCCGATGACCTCGCCGGACTCTGGATCGGCTTCTCCAATCTTGAAGTGAAACTGGGTGCCCGCACGCCGTTCAGCGAGGCTCAACTGCGCAAAAAAGTCGATCACGGAATCGACGTCTTTATGCGGTTCTACGGGACTGAGGATAAGCGTCGGCGGCCTGAATGACGGGACATGGCTGACGCCGCTCCGGCGATAAAGCCATCCAATCCTCAAGCTTCGCGACTCCATGCCGATACAACGGATATTGCCATCCGTTACTGGAGCAGAAGCATGGATCTCTCTATCGCGCCGACAACCGCGGCGACCGTACCCGTACAAGCTTCCGATTCGAATCTCAATTCCGTGGCATTGACCCAGCGTTCCGCGACCGCGGATGCCGCGGCTTCCGCGGTGACCTCGATAACGGCCGTCGACCCACAGGTCACCAGCGCCCGGGTCGCCAAATATCTGGACGCCATGAGCATCAATTTCAGAACGGGCAAAGATGCCGAAGGCGTAGCCAATGCCCTCGTTTCATCGATGCAGGCATTGATCCTGCAACGCCCCGATATCGCCAACGCCCAATTCGATTTCCAGTCCGACGACGGTTCGATCAAGGTCACGTCCGACAGCCTGAGCGACAGCGACAAGAGCTGGCTCCAGAACCTGCTCAATAGCAACAGTGCGCTGGTGCAGGCCGTCAACACCTTTCACAGCGATGCGGTAGGCGGCTACGCGGCCTGGGCGGCAGCGGACGGCACGCCGCTGACCGATGCGCAATCTCAGGCCGTCAGCAAAAAAGCGGACGGCATGGTGAGCTTCATGCAGCTATTCCATCAGCTCGGCACCGCAGGCGCGAAAGGGATGTTCAATGATGGCGCCTACTACGCCCCGAACGGCGCAAAAATCGACCTGACGCAGAACACCGGCAACGCCGTCGGCTTCCTGAGCTTCATGCAAAGCGCGCGGGCGATGTCGAACGGCACCGACGAATACGTCGGTCCGGCCGGCCACACGCTTTACGGCGCGGCAAAATTCGACGTGTTCAACGCGAGCATGATGCCGGATTTCTACCCCTCGCTCGTTACCTCGCTCGGCGTCCACGAGGTGGCGTGATTCCTGGTTCGCTAGCGGGAGCCGCAAAGGGAATCGCTCGATTGCGGCCCCGGAGCCGATACCGTCACTCGCCGTCCATCAACCGGACCCTCACCTTGCGCCCCTTCAGCTTGCCCGCGCTGAGCCGGCGCACCGCCTCGCGCGCGATGCTGCGCTCCACCGCGACATAGGTCGACATATCGGTCACGTTGATCTTGCCGATCTGCGAGCCTTCGAAACCGGCCTCGCCGGTCAGCGCGCCGAGCACGTCGCCGGGACGAATCTTTTCCTTGCGGCCGCCGAGAATCTGCAGCGTTTCCATCGGCGGCAGCAGCGGCCCGTCGCCAGCCGGCTTCAGGTCCGCCAGCTTGTGCCATTCGACGTCGCGTTTCTGCGCCTGCTCGATACCGCCGACGCGCCCCATCTCGTCCATGCTCGCGAGACTCAACGCCCAGCCGTCCTGATCGGCGCGGCCCGTGCGGCCGATGCGGTGCGTGTGCACTTCAGGGTCCGGCGTCACGTCGACGTTGATCACCGCTTCGAGCTGCGCGATGTCGAGCCCGCGCGCGGCGACGTCGGTTGCGACCAGCACCGAGCAGCTACGGTTCGCGAACTGGATCAGCACCTGATCGCGCTCGCGCTGATCGAGCTCGCCATGCAGCGCGAGCGCATGAAAGCCCTGTGCGCGCAGCACGTCGAGCAGATCGCGGCACTGCTGCTTGGTGTTGCAGAACGCGATCGTGCTGACCGGGCGATAGTGGTTCAGGAGCAGCCCGACCGAGTGCAGACGCTCGTCCTCGGTCACTTCATAGAAGCGCTGACGGATCTTGCTGTCGTCGTGCCGCTCGGCGAGCTTGACTTCCTTCGGATTGCGCAGGAATTGCTGGCTCAGCTTCGCGATGCCCTCGGGGTACGTCGCCGAAAACAGCAGCGTTTGACGCTCTTTCGGGCATTGTCTGGCGACCTTCGCGATGTCGTCGAAGAAGCCCATGTCGAGCATGCGGTCGGCCTCGTCGAGCACGAGCGTGTTGAGCGACTGCAACGCGAGGCTGCCGCGTTCGAGGTGATCCATGATGCGGCCCGGCGTGCCGACCACGATGTGCGCACCGTGTTCGAGGCTCGCCGTCTGCGGACGCATCGGCGTGCCGCCGCACAAGGTCAGCACCTTGATGTTTTCTTCCGCGCGCGCGAGGCGGCGGATTTCCTGCGTGACCTGATCGGCAAGTTCGCGGGTCGGGCAGAGCACCATCGCCTGCGTGTCGAACTGGCGCGCGTCGAGCCGCGCGAGCAGCGCGAGCGAAAACGCCGCGGTCTTGCCGCTGCCGGTTTTGGCCTGGGCGATCAGATCGTGGCCGGCGAGCGCGATCGGCAGGCTCGCGGCCTGGATCGGCGTCATCTCGACGTAGCCGAGTTGCGTGAGGTTCGCGAGCGTCGCGTGCGGCAGCGGCAATTCGCTGAATGCGGCACCGGCGGGAGTGGGACGGTTCATAAGGTCCTGGATTGGGCTGAAGCTGGGGCTGACGCTAACGACAGGGCGAACGACGCGCGATTACTCGGCCATCGGCCCCGGATCGGGACGGCCCGGTAGTTGTTCATACAGCACTTTGCCGTCGTCGCCGTCGAAGCACTCGACGTAATTGCGCGCGCCGCACAGCGGGCAGCGGAACAGCAGCCCCTGCCCTTCGTTCTTGATGACGACGTCGGACTGCTCCCACTGCGCGCCGCAGGACTGGTTTCTACAGGTAAACACGTTGATTCTCCAACTGGATTCGATGTTTCGATGATCGGTCGGCCAGGCCGCGCGAACGGCCTGGCCTTGCATGGGATTGCTTGCCACGGCAATGCGCCGGCACGCGACGTGCCGGCCGGTGCACTTCAGTTCAGATTCAGCACGTCAGCCCAGATGCGTATGCCGCGTGCGCGGCACGCTCACGTCCATTTCGGTCAGGCCATGCACGATGCCGCAGTCCTCGACCGGATGCTCGCCATGGCACTGCTCGCGCAGCGTGGCCAATTGCGCCTTCAACTGCTGTAGCTCTTCGATACGGGTGTCGACGTGCGCGACGTGCTCGTCGATCAGCGTATGCATGCTGCCGCAGCCGCCGGCCGGCGCGTCGGTCAGACGCAGCAAGGCGCGGATTTCGTCATGGGTCATGTCGAGCGCGCGGCAGTTGCGGATGAAACGCAGACGCTCGACGTGCTTCGCCGTGTAACTGCGGTAATTGGCTTCGGTGCGCTCCGCCTCGGGCAGCAGGCGCTCCTTTTCGTAGAAACGGATCGTTTCCGTCGTGCAATGGGCGATTTTCGCCAGTTCGCCGATTTTCATGGGCCCTCCTGCTACGCGGCCTTGACCTTGTAGTGGCTTCAAGGTGTTTACTAGACCACAAATCGCACGAGGAAGCCACTATGCCTGAAATCAGCCGTTTTGCCGCCGATCGTCCTGAAACGGACGAGGCCTGTGCGCATGGGCGCCACGGGCAGGCGGACACGCAGCAGTACGGCCACGCTCATGGTCATGAAAGCGGTCACGAAAGCGGCGCGGGCGGCGGCTGTGGGCATGATGCTCATGGACATGGCCACGCGCATGCGCACGCCCAGCACCCGCATGGAAACCGCGCTGAACGGCATGAGGGGCACATTCATCGCGACGGCCATGAGCATGGCCACGATCACGCGGACGGGCACGACCGCAAGCGCGGCCAGGCCTCGGCTCACTCCCACGATCACGCCGACGGCGCCTGCTGCGCCCCCGCCGCGCTCGCGCCGACGCCACTGCGCCTGCCGCGTTCCGAAGCTGTCGGCGACGACCTGCGCACCGCCATCCGCATCATGCAGATGGACTGCCCGACCGAGGAAGCGCTGATCCGCAAGAAACTCGGCCGTCTGCCGGCCGTTCGCAGCATGGACTTCAACCTGATCCAGCGCGTGCTGACGGTCGTCCACGCGCCGGATGCACTCGAACCGATCCTCGCCGCGCTGCGCTCGCTCGATTTCACCCCCGAACTCGCGGGCGACAACCCCAACGCAACCCCCACGGCCCCCGGCAGCGCTACGCCGAAGCCCTGGTGGCCGCTGGCACTCGCCGGAGTCGTCGCGGCCGGCTCAGAGGCCGCTGGCTGGCTTGGCGCGCCCGTCTGGATGGTGGCGGGCCTCGCGCTCGTCGCGATCGTCTCCTGCGGGCTCACGACGTATCGCAAGGGCTGGCTCGCGCTGCGCAACGGCAATCTGAACATCAACGCGCTGATGAGCATCGCCGTGACCGGCGCGGCACTGCTCGGTCAATGGCCCGAGGCCGCGATGGTGATGGTGCTGTTCACGATCGCCGAGCTGATCGAGGCACGCTCGCTCGACCGCGCGCGCAATGCGATCGAAGGACTCATGCGGCTCGCGCCCGAAGAAGCCAGCGTGCAGCAGCCCGACGGCGCGTGGCAGCCCATGCGCGTCGACGCGATCGCGCCCGGCGCGCTGGTGCGCGTGAAGCCGGGCGAACGGATCGCGCTCGACGGCGAGATCGTCGCGGGCCGCTCGAGCGTCGATCAGGCGCCGATCACCGGCGAGAGCCTGCCGGTCGACAAGACCACCGGCGACGCCGTATTCGCCGGCACGATCAACCAGGCGGGCTCGTTCGACTATCGCGTGACGGCGGCGGCCGGCAACACGACGCTCGCGCGCATCATCCATGCGGTCGAAGAAGCACAGGGCACGAAGGCGCCGACGCAGCGTTTCGTCGATCAATTCGCGCGCGTCTATACGCCGATCGTGTTCGCGATCGCGCTCGCCGTGGCGGTCGTGCCGCCGTTGCTGTTCGGCGGGGCCTGGCATGCGTGGACCTACAAGGCACTGGTGCTGCTCGTGATCGCGTGTCCGTGCGCGCTCGTGATCTCGACGCCGGTGACGATCGTCAGCGGGCTCGCGGCCGCGGCGCGCAAGGGGATTCTCATCAAGGGCGGGGTGTATCTCGAACAGGGGCGCAAGCTGAGCCGGCTGGCGCTGGACAAGACCGGGACGCTGACCCATGGCAAACCGGTGTTGACGGGGTTCGAGGTGGTGGGGGATGACGTTGATGTTGGCGCGGGTGTTGGCGATGTGGGCGCCGGTGACGCTCATGCCGATGCCCGCGCGACTCAATACCAATACCGCACGCTCGCGGCCAGCCTCGCGGGCCGCTCCGATCATCCCGTGTCGATGGCCATTGCCAGGGCCGCGCACGACGACGGCATCGCCCACCTGCCCGTCGATACCTTCGAAGCGCTCGCCGGACGCGGCGTGCGCGGCGAGATCGATGGTGCAACGTACTGGCTCGGCAATCATCGCCTGATCGAAGCGTTGGGCCGCTGCTCGCCGCCACTCGAAGCGCGCCTCGAAGCACTCGAAGCGCAAGGCCAAACCGTCGTGATGCTCGCCGACGCCCAACGCGTGCTCGCGCTGTTCGCGGTCGCGGACACGGTGAAGGACACGAGCCGCGCCGCCGTCGCCGAATTGCGGCGGCTCGGCGTCGGCACCGCGATGCTGACCGGCGACAACCGCCACACGGCCGCGGCGATCGCGCAGCAGGTCGGCGTCGACGAAGCGCGCGGCGACCAGTTGCCCGAAGACAAGCTCGACGCGGTCGCGCAATGGTCGGCCGCGGGTGCGACGGTCGGCATGGTCGGCGACGGCATCAACGATGCGCCCGCGCTCGCGCGCGCCGACATCGGCTTCGCGATGGGCGCAATGGGCACCGACACCGCGATCGAAACCGCCGACGTCGCGCTGATGGACGACGACCTGCGCAAGATTCCGGCGTTTATCCGGCTGTCGAAGGCAACACATGCGGTGCTGGTACAGAACATCGCGCTCGCGCTGGGCATCAAGAGCGTGTTTCTCGTGCTGACGCTGATGGGCCTCGGCACGATGTGGATGGCAGTGTTCGCCGATGTCGGCGCGAGCTTGCTGGTGGTGGGGAATGGGTTGAGGTTGTTGCGGAAGTAAACGCGCTCGGCGGACTGGCTGGGAGCGGTGTATACGGCGGGTATCGGGAGCAGTGTGGTGTCCGGTCGCCTGCGCGCTGATGTTTTGCCGCGTGTCGGCTATGCGATTCGCGTTGACCACGCGGTTCAGCTTGAGATTGAGGTTGACCCCGAACCCGAACCCGAATCGCGGCTCACGGCTCCGGGCGTTGCGGGCACGCTCGCCGGCAACGCCTCGCTCTCGTCTTTCAAACCGACGCCCGTCAGCCCGAGCTTCCTCGCCTGCGTGAGCAGATAGTGCAGCTTGTGCGCCGCTTGCGGATAGTCGAGCCCTTCGGGGCGCACGTTCGAAATGCAGTTGCGTTGCGCGTCGGTGCAGCCCGTTTGCGGCGCGTACGTGATGTAGATGCCGAGACTATCCGGCGAACTCAAACCGGGCCGCTCGCCGATCAACATCACGACGATCTTCGCGCCGAGCAATGCGCCGATCTCGTCGCCAAGCGCGACGCGCGCCTGACGCGCGATCACCACAGGGCCGATGCGCCAGTCCGCGAATTTGGGGCGCACGGCTTGCAGCAGCGGCACAGCCTGCTTCGACGCGGCAAATGCCGATAGACCATCGCCGATCACGAACAGCACATCGCTCGTTTGTGCCGGTCGTTGCGCAAGCGCCGCGCGGCTCTCGTCCGACAGACGCCGCCCGAGATCGGGACGCCGCAAATAATGCTCGCGATCCGGCGCGGCGCTATGCACGTCCAGCGTGTCGAATCCTAGCGCTTGTAGTGCTTCGTGCAGCGCGTTGACGTCGAGCGGATGATGCACGGCATCGCGCGCCTGCGCATGCGCGAGATTGAACGCGAGCAGCGGCGCGGTCGGCACGCCGTTGCCCGCGCGGCCTAACGCGATGCGTGCCTGCGTAAACTGGCGCAGTACGCTCCACGGGTCCCTGTCGAGTGCGTCGCTTTCGTTCCCGCTCCCGTTCTCGCTCATGTGATCCCCATCCAGTCGCGCGCGCCTTCGAGCAGCGGCTGCCGCGCCGATGCGCCGAGCAATGCGCCGTGTGCGTCGATAATCTGCATCGACTCCAGCCATGCCTCGAATTCAGGCGCGCGCCGCAAACCGAGCACGTCGCGCACGTACAGCGCATCGTGGAAAGACGTGCTCTGATAGTTGAGCATCACGTCGTCCGCGCCCGGCACACCCATGATGAAATTGACGCCCGCGACGCCGAGCAGCGTCAGCAGATTGTCCATGTCGTCCTGATCCGCTTCGGCGTGATTCGTGTAGCAGATGTCGCAACCCATCGGCACGCCGAGCAGCTTGCCGCAGAAGTGATCTTCGAGACCCGCGCGCGTGATCTGCTTGCCGTCGTACAGATACTCCGGGCCGATGAAGCCGACCACCGTGTTCACCAGAAACGGCTCGAACTTGCACGCCACCGCATACGCGCGCGCCTCGCAGGTCTGCTGATCGACGCCGAAATGCGCATCCGCCGACAACGCGCTGCCCTGCCCCGTTTCGAAGTACATCAAATTGCTACCGACCGTGCCGCGTTTGAGCGACAACCCCGCCTCGTACGCTTCCCGCAGCAGCGCAAGCGAAATGCCGAAGCTCGCGTTCGCTTTCTCGGTGCCCGCGATCGACTGGAACACGAGATCGACCGGCGCGCCTTTTTCGATCGCGGCAATCGTGCTCGTTACGTGCGTGAGTACGCACGATTGCGTCGGCACCTGATAGCGCTGGCGGAAGTCGTCGATCATCAGCAGCAGCGTCGTGATCGCCGCGAGGTTGTCGCTCGCGGGATTGATGCCGATCAGCGCGTCGCCGCAGCCGTACATCAGGCCATCGAGCATCGAGGCGGCGATGCCTTTGACGTCGTCGGTCGGGTGGTTCGGTTGCAGGCGTACGGACAGATGGCCCGGTAAGCCGACGGTATTGCGAAAGCGCGTGACGACAGGGCGTTTACGAGCGACAGCGATGAGGTCCTGGTTGCGCATCAGCTTCGAGACTGCGGCGAGCATTTCCGGGGTGAGGCCTTCGGTGATGCGGGTCAGTGCGTTGGTGTCGGTGGTGGTACTGAGCAGCCAGTTGCGGAAGTCGCCGACCGTCAGATGAGAGATGTCGGTGAAGGCTTGAGGCGAGTGATCGTCGACGATCAGGCGCGTGACCTCGTCGGTTTCGTAGGGGATCAGCGGTTCGTTCAGGAACGTGCGCAGCGGCACCTGGGCCAGCGCCATTTTGGCGGCGACCCGCTCTTCCTCGCTCGCGGCCGCGATACCCGCGAGCTGGTCGCCCGAGCGCTGCGGACTTGCTTTGGCGAGCAGGGTCTTCAGGTCGGCGAAACGGTACGTGCGACTGCCGATCGACTCGGTGTAGCTCATGTTTGCGGCTCCATCGCTTCGCGCGAACGCGGGCGGGAATGGGAACGGCGGTGGCATGCTGCGTGCTACGGGTGGGACTCTCGTTACACGATAGCGCCAAATGAAGGCAGCGTCACGTTTGCAGGTTTGGGTTTGGGGCTGCTGTGCTGTTCGTCGATGCGGTTTACGGGGGTTGATTGTTGGTGCTGCTTGTTGATGTGGCTTTCCGGCTTTCGTTTACATAGGCTGTTTGGTTGAGGCTTTGACGTTTGTTTACGGGCTACGACTACCGCTGCCACGATTCGAAAACGTGGTGCAATCAGCAAGTGCTTAATCCGCGTTCCGCTTCGCGCGGCCCGCGTGAAATTCGCAAGGAGACGATCAAATGACGATGAAGCGTGAGGTCGTAATTCGTAGTGTGGAGCCGATGGAGATTCTGTCGGTCGATCATGTCGGGCCTTATATGCAGATCGGCAAGGCTTTTGATGCTTTGTTCGGCTGGCTTGGGAAACACAATCTGCTTGCGGGAGAGATGCGGATGGTCGGGCTTTTCTTCGATGACCCGGGCGTGGTCGAGGAACAGAAGCTGCGGTCGAAGGCGGGAGTGTTGTTGCCGGGGCCGGTGATGACCGAAGTTGCCGCGTCTGTTGCTATGAGTGATGGAGTTTCGGTGACGCGTATACGTGATGGAGAGTATGCGGTGTTGCGGCATATCGGGCCGTATAGCGATATGCGAGCGGCTTATGAGTGGTTGTATGGGACATGGCTCGTGCAATCTGGTAGGGCGGCGGCGGATGCGCCGGCGTTTGAGGAGTATTTGAATAGTCCAAAGGGGACTGCGCCCGCGGAGTTGGTGACGGAGATTTGTTTGCCGTTAGGTTAACCGGCCGCGTTGTGATTGCTTTTGAGTTCCTTCGTTGCTGCCGGTGTTGTGTGCGTATACGTTGTGCGGGTCGTTAACGCGGGTTCTGGTTTTTATATTCTTTGTATATGTATACGTAGTAATAGTTAACAAGCGGGGCTGTTCGCTACGTAGCAGCAGCCCGTTGTGCGTACCATTATCGTTCGATTTGGCATAAGGCATGATGTGTGCGGCCTCGAGGAGGCCGGGAAACGCACATCGGCTGCGGAAACCCATCGATCCCGGATCACTTATAGAGAATTTCTCGCCACCACAGTCGTTCCGCTACCTGACAGCGGTGGAATTGAAGAGCATTGAATCGGCTGGCTCGTGACCAGAGATAGGTGCATATTCACGTTGGTTGGAGACTTGAAACTTTGCTAGGACGGGCCGGTTGCAAGCTCAAGAAGTGGCCCCCCGACGAGGTGGTTTGCTGAATCTCCTGTTGAGGCAAAAGTATGATTCCAGAGGTACCGAGACTAGCCGAGGTGTTGCGAGATCGTGAACGCTTCGAGACGTTCGCGCGCGGAATGCTTTCCCGGGGTTGGGTAAGTGACGAAGAACTGCACATAAGCCGGGCTGTGATTGTCAAACTGCCAACGGTCAATGAACTCACATCGCTATGTGAAAAATTCGGCTCGCGCGACCTTGTCGATTTGCACTACAACTCAATCGCTTTCAAGCACGACCGGGGATCTTCACACCCTGTTCGACCTTTGGCTGTTAGCGGTCCACCCAATCACCCTGACCGTGGCGATTCATCCCGCCTTACACGAGATGGGCTACGGCCATTTTCATGGAGCACCACTCTTCACGAACGGAGGCAATGGGCCTGACCGCACTGCACTTGGCCTTCGGTGGGAGCTTTTCCAAAAACGTATGTCAAATGATGCCTCCGGGGACGCTAGGCATGATTTGAAATGATGCAGGCCGGCAATTTAATATTTTCGTGGATTGTCGCCCTTTCCACACCGGTCGGGACGACATGATTCGATGGGGGTTCTCACGATTCATGGGAAAAACTAACGACACCCGGGCGGGCGACGTACCGAGAGTAGTTATGAATCAGCTCCGCGAGGATCCCGCTGCGTATCCGAAGCACTACATCACCTAGTATGCTCGCTTTCGCCGGAAGTCCGAGCAAGTACCGAAAGTTTGCGAATAATACCAACGGTTTTCCATCTGCCAGTTCGATTTCTGGCATTCGGTAAATAGCGTTATGACGCCTGTCCGTTATGGAGCCGTCCATCGCCTTAAATTTGGTGTTGTCTTCTCTGTCGCTCGGCACGAGTGCCGCCAAGACGTATCGGTATAGCCTCGACTTTCTCTGTGCGTGATCGCAATCTGCACTTATCTCAATAAAACCCCATTTAACTGATTTTCTGATTTCGCTCTTTTGGGTTCGGGTAAGGTCCGAGACATCGACGAATTCGTCAGATAGTTCCGCTACTGTTTTTCCGAAATGCGATTTGAAACAATTGTCGTTAAGATGGACATCCGAAATCGCGACAAATGCACCGCGATCTGTCTTTTCGATTTGCGTCGTAATCTCCGACACGCAATAAAAAGCATTTAGTCGTCTATCAGCACCGTTTTCGCCAAAGGCGATTGGACTATTTGATTTGACTTGTGGCATTGCCGCCACCCACATTTCGCGTATTCCGTCGGCCGTAGCTGCGCTGCGCTCGAGATTATCCACGAGCATTGGCTGAAGCCCGAGATGGATAGCTTCATCGGGTCGGTCTGCCGCATTTTTTCTTCCAGTCGCCTCCTGGGCGATCCGTCCGAGGACCGCGCTCAGGTTATCCGCATGCTTAGTAATATCCCAAGGTATCGAAGGAGACAGAACTTTCGTTAGCGCATGAAGCGTAGCTGACGCCGCCCTTCCGATTTCGCGTTCCCATGCCATCAGCGCCGTCAACTGAGGCGATGTCTGAACGACACTGTCGATGCCTTTTCGCAAACCTTCTAACCAAGCTTTGCGGGCATCGGCAGACTCCGGCATCTTGAAATCGTTCTTGTCCAGAGCGCTGACTACGATCGGCATCGGAATTTCGGCGTGGCGCTCTCCTAGGATCTGAAGAACTTCGTCTACAAGATGCCTGTGTTTGGACCAGAATATAAGAGCGTATGGTCCGTTATCTAGTGGAACAACCGCCGAGATAACTTCTGCGATGGTAGGTGCTATGTCTTTCGGCGACGGCGCAGATGAATCGGCAAGATTCATGTCCACGAAGAGTAACCGAATACATAATGACTTGTGGTCAGGTACCCCGATCACGCCCGCGTCGACTGAATACCGTAACGGCAGGACTGGGATATGCGCCTCATGCATACCTGTCACTAACTCCTGAAGTTCAGTTTCATCGTTATCAACGATTACTGTTCGAATGAGGCCCAAAGAAGTGGTCATTTGTTTTTGAATTTTAGAATTACAGCTGCCCCATCGAGCGGTGTGGGAATTTGAATGTAATCACGCAATTCCTCGGCAGACATGACAGAAAAAGAGCCACCAATTGATTCCATCACAAGGTTGGTAAAGTACAGGCCGAGTCCCATGCCGCCGGGCTTCGTGGTTTCAAAGGGCTGGGTGGCCATATCAACTGGGAGCTCGAATCCCGGTCCGTTGTCGACGACGGCTATTGCATGGCTTTCCGCCGAATCTGCGAATGCTGTTATGTATATAAAAGGTGGGCGAGAATCCGAAGGATCTTCTTCGGCACGAGCGCGAGCCCAATAGATAGCGTTGTCGATCAAATTTCTAAGCGCGCCGATCACTAGATTAGGCGGGCACTCTGTTACGAAATCATCGACCTCTCCGGATAATAGCGGCGACGAAAAATGTATTTTATGGTGTGCGAGCCGTGATTTAGAGAGAGTAAACGCTCGGTCTACGAGTGAATATGCGGTTGCCCGCTTCTGGCTATTCCGCTTCAAAAGCGGTGCAAAACCATCCAAGAGACTCACCAAATGTCCAGTGCGCTTCTTGAGTGCCTCCAACGACTCGTTGTTTTCAATCCCTTTATTTATTGCACCAATTTCTCGCTCAACTTCATGGAAAATCGTGGCCAAGTTAAGTCCGGCAAGACCTGAGCTCACCATTACACTGCGAACCTGTTTATATTCTCTTTCGATCGTGTCAATGTGCGGTTTAAGGTCCCCTTCAAGCCCTTTATCTTTGATTGCTTTTTTGACAATATCGACCGCATGTTCGAATGATTCCGGATGTGGCGTGGTTTCGCCTTTTCCTTTAAGTGCAGCGTCAAGTTGGCGACGATCATCCTGCCGTGTAATATCAAGTAACTCGACGACGCTTTGGATGATGTGTCGAAACCTCAAAAATGCAGGATTTTCATCAAATCCTTCCCGATTTGTTTTCTCTTTGAGTTGATCGCTGTCTGTCAGCTTGAGATTGATTGCTGCAATCACTGAGTTGGTTGCCATGCGCTCCGCGGGCCGATTGATCCGTCGAACGTTCAATCCAAGCCAGTCGTCGCCTGCCTCACCGTAGTTATATACGCGAATGCCATCGCGGTACACACGTACCCCGGTTTGCTCATCCAGATATTCTTTCAGCTGCTGAGTATTCCCAATCTTTTTCATCAGATCGGCTCGACGATAGTACACAAAGAAATGCCCAGTAATATCGCCTATGCCATTTAGATCAGAACTAGTGAGTGAAATACTTTCATCGTCTCGATCGAGCCGCTTCCTGTCTTCTGCGGATAGCTCGATCAGACGAAGTGAATCATCATCTTTTGAGGCAGTCCTCTTTTCCGCGCCAGACATGCTGGGAGGACTAAATTCATATTTCCAGCTAATTTTCGCGTCTACAATAGAAAAGCTAAATTTCCAGATTGCATTATCAAGAATGTCGTCAACATCAAAAATGTCATTGAGCCACGATTCTCTGCCCGGTACGTCGAGCTTCACCGAAAAACTATCCACAGACGCAAAGGGGCTAACAAGAGTGGATATTAGTTTCTTTAATGACCGAATATCTCTTCTTGTCCACTCGGCTCTCTCGAGTTGAGTTATCTTCAGGCACGTGCCGCTACGATTTTCCTTATATTTGAGAGGCTGTGAAAGCTCACGGATATCCACTGAGGTTTCGTCGATTCTCTTGTCCCCGGAAAGATTTTCACTCCAATCGACCTTAACGAAGCACTCTCTCTTATTTTCGGCGCGGGATAACAAACGCTGCTGAGTTCCGAGTTTATGCGCAGCGAGGCGGCCGACTCCTTTTTCTCCGAGTGGATAGCGCAAGAAGCGCTTACTGACTACTTTGTTTGCGCCGCGCTTGGACGGGGTTCCGATTTCGAGCCATTTAGTTACGATCGTGTCTCGATCCATACCGGTGCCGTTGTCCTCAACAGATATATAAGGTTCGGGCGCGTTGAGATCAACGGTAACTTGGACGTTGGTCGCATCTGCGTCGTACGCGTTCTTGACCAGTTCGAAGACCGCTAGACGATCATCGCCGATCAGTTCGTCGCCCAGCAGCTTCAGGACATGCGCTCTCGCCTGAAAGGAGTGTTTCATATCTTTTTGGTAGGTTATCGCTCAGGAATTGCCCGGTAGCGTGGCTGGATACGTTGCCAACCGCGGTCGCTCGATTTCGATAAGAGCAATGCGCTCGGCAGGGTTCAATCTAGGCGCAATGCCGTTGTCTATGTTGCATGAATACCCGGTGGTGCCGGTATGCGTACGGCCCTCGAATATAGGTGGCAGTTGAAGACAATCGGAATCGTTCAGCGTAACGCGATCTTATACGACAATGGATAGGTACGGTCTACGTCGCCTAGCCCGAAGCATGACGAGAAGCTGGCATTTGGGGAATCCGGCCCTTTATCCTACTCTATATTTAATAATGTCCTTTATCACATATAGGAGAAGGGCAGCCATGACCCCGCGATCAGCCGATACCATCAATCTCGGAATTGTTCGTCTAACCGAGCAGATTGCGGAGTTGCATGGGTTCGACGTGGCAACTGCTGCGACCGGAAACCCGCCCGCACTTGGAGCGCTGCAGGCCGGTGTCGCTGACACGTTGGAGCGGGTCTTTGGACCCGACACACCGGCATACAGGCGCTTCCAAGGAGCTGCCCATCTGTTTGTACCGAGTCAGAGCAGCAGCTTTTTCACTGTTCGCCCTCCCCATGAGTACTACCCGGCTGAGCTGAGCAAAAACCTCGAGCGGTCCATTAGGCTTCTCGAGGCTGCACAGGACGTGCTGCGCAAAGATCTGGCAGATGCTTACCGTGACGTACTGTCCAACCGCGAGACTGCAGTTCCTGAGATATCGGCGTACTCCCGGCGTGTATTCGTCGTGCATGGACACGATGGCGAGGCACGCGAGCTGATCGCGGGGTTTCTTAGAAAGATCGATTTCGAACCTGTCATTCTCCACGAGCAGGCGAACCGCGGACGGACTGTCATCGAAAAGGTAGAAGCACATGGCGACGTCGGCTTCGCCGTCGTATTGCTGACCCCGGACGATGTGGGCCGCGGCGTCAAAGAGAACGAGCTGATGCCGCGTGCCCGTCAGAACGTACTACTCGAGCTGGGCTACTTCATTGGCAAACTTGGTCGGGACAAGGTCTGTGCGCTCAAACGCGGCGAGGTCGACATTCCCAGTGATTTCGCCGGCGTCGTCTGGGAAAAGATGGATGACGCAAACGGCTGGAAACTGTCCCTGGCTCGTGAACTCAGGGCAGCTGGTCACGACGTCGACCTGAACAAGGTGTTCTAGTCGTGAACCAGCTCGTTACGCTCGATGCCATTTCGACGCCAGCGCTGGTCGCCGCCGCCGGTGAGCGGGCCGGCGTGCGCTTTCTGGAATTCTTCGCGTCGGCGATCCGCAATCCGCACACGCGGCGCGCGTATGCACGCGCGGCGGGGGATTTTCTGGGGTGGTGCGCTGGCGCCGGCGTGAGCTCGATTACGGCGGTGCAGCCGCTGCACGTGGCCGCGTGGATCGAGCTGCAGACAAGGACGTCGTCGGCGCCGACCGTCAAGCAGCAGCTGGCCGCCATCCGCCACCTGTTCGACTGGCTCGTGACCGGCCAGATCGTGCCGCACAACCCGGCCGCGTCGGTGCGCGGGCCTGCCCATGCCGCGAGGAAGGGCAGCACGCCGGTGCTCGATGCAACCGAGGCGCGGCAGCTGCTCGACAGTATCGATGTGACGACGTCGGCCGGCCTGCGCGACCGCGCGCTGATCGCGCTGATGGTGTTTTCGTTCGCGAGGGTGGGCGCGGCGCTGGCGATGCGGGTCGACGATGTCTATGTGCAGCGCCGGCGCATGTGGGTGCGCCGGCGCGAAAAAGGTGGCAAGGCCCACGCAATGCCCTGTCACCACACACTCGAGGCGTACCTGCATGCGTATCTGGAAGGGACCGGCATCGGTAGCGACGCCAAGGGGCCGCTGTTCCGCACGGTCCGGCGTGGCACCGGCCAGCTCGGTGACACGCCGCTGCCGCAGGCCAACGCCTACGCGATGGTGCGGCGTCGTGCGATCGCGGCCGGCATTGGCACGAAGATCGGCAACCACACGTTCCGGGCGACCGGGATCACCGCGTACCTGAAGAACGGCGGCACGCTCGAGAACGCTGCCGCGATGGCGAACCACGCGTCGACGCGCACCACCCAATTGTACGATCGGCGCCACAACGAGATCAGCCTGGACGAGGTCGAGCGAATTCGCGTGTGAACTCACTGGACCGCTAACTACCAGGCACTTTATGGCGCAACCCGGTCGCTTCTTGAATGAGCTCAAGAACTTCGTTATGTCGACGTCGATCTATTAGGCGCAGCAATGAAATCGCCTGCACCCTAACTTCAGCGCAATTTTCGCAGCACGAAGTGCGCTGCCTGTAGGACGTCAGGTGTGAAGTCATGCCGTGTCGTCTCCGTTCGCGGACGTCCTGGCACTGCGAAATAGAATGCCCACATATCCAACAGGTGTACGGCCAAGATCGATCAGTCGTTGGGTAAGTCGAGTAAGCTGAGATTGGCTGGCGAAAGCGTGCCACGCTGCAAAAAATGCCGTCCGGCTGTTTATTCAACCACACCATTGCCTCTAACGTGAGTTCCACTGCTGGTTGCAGGCATGCCGCGGCTCCACGTTTCCCGATCCCTTCAGCAGCGCGACAAATCTGGCCGAGGCGCTCACTCGGACTTTGACCTTCTACCGTGAGTATGCGAGGTCGTCAGGCAGTTTGACCTGTAAGTAGTCAATGTCCAGATTGAAGTCGGCGCGCAGCCGCGCAACGAAGTGCCGAGTGACATCGTCAAGGACTGGTTCTCCCACCGCGAACAGCTTCACGGGCTCCAGGCCGCCCGCTCGGAAGCCATATTCCAATAACTGTCCCATCGCTTGCCGCACTACCTCGGCGGCGGTTTCGGCAATCTTGATTTCGTACAGATGGCATCTGCCATCCGGCTGCCGGACGATGGCGTCGGCATAGCCGCCGGTCCCGGTTGGGTATTCCGTCCAGACTCGATCCTCGCCATACTGCGCAGCCAGTTGAGCGAATAAGGCCGTCTGCACGGTGTTGTGCCGCAGCGCGATAGCGCGCTGCGCCGGCGGGAGATCTGAAAAGGCGGAGGGCGGACGCGGCGAGTGACCGGGCGGGATGTTGGTAGGTGCAGCGCGGGCGCGTAGTTGGTCCACAATGAACCAAGGGAAAATATTGCGCGTCAGGATGTCCTCGCCGAACACATTGGTCCGGTCTAGGTGGGCGACCAGAGCTTGCGCACGCACACCCCAGTTGGCGGAGTTCGGCATGACGAAGTCAGTATGCTTGACGAACCATTTAAGTGCTTGATTCTGGCTGCTCGCATCCACAGTGGTGTGGTAGCGGTGCGGATGTACACCGGCGAAGGCGCGTGCAATCAGCAGACGCGGCACCATACCGATGCGGCCTTCGACAGCTGCACAAAGTTAGACATCAATATTCCCCGCCCTCAACGCATTCGACTCAATAAACGCCCTTCTCGGCTCGACATCATCCCCCATCAGCGTGGTAAAGATGCCGTCGGCCGCAATAGCATCCTCAATCTGCACTCGCAGCAAACGCCGCACTTCAGGGTCCATCGTCGTTTCCCAAAGCTGCTCGGGATTCATTTCGCCCAAGCCCTTATACCGCTGCTTGGACATATTCCGCTCAGCATCCGCGAGCAGCCACTTCATCGCACTCTTGAAGTCGGTGACAGCCATACTCCGCTCACCACGCTTGATCACAGCACCCGCCCCGATCAAGCCCTTGAACGTATTAGCCGTATTCACGAGTTGCTGATAGTCCGCGGTCAACTGGAAATCTTCATCAAACACGGAGACCTTCTGATTCCCGTGATGCGTCCGCGCGATGCGCAGCGAGCGCAGTTCCCGCACCGGGTCATACATCGTGGTCACGGTCACTTCAGGCTTTAGCGCATCGTCCCGCAGCTTCGCTTCGAGCGCGCGAGCCGAAGCCTCGGCCGCCTGCTCATTGGAGAGATCGATCGCGACGCCATCCATCACGGCTTCGAGCGCACCGGCGTCATACAGGCGGCTCAACCGATCGACCACCGCTTGCGCCAACAGATAAGCCCGCGCTAACTCGCCCAGCGCATCGCCGGTAATCGGCGTCGCGCCTTCGGAAGCCAGCAGCTCCGACCCCTGCAACGCGAGCCGAAGAATATGAGCATTCACTTCCGACTCATCCTTCAGATACCGCTCGTCCTTCCCCGCCTTGATCTTGTAGAGCGGCGGCTGCGCGATGTAGATATACCCGCGCTCGATCATCTCCGGCATCTGTCGATAGAAGAACGTCAACAACAGCGTTCGGATGTGCGCACCGTCGACGTCAGCATCGGTCATGATGATGATGCGGTGATAACGCAGCTTTTCGAGGTTGTAGTCTTCCTTGCCGATCCCGCAGCCGAGCGCGGTAATCAGCGTGACGATCTGCTCCGAAGAAAGCAGCTTGTCGTAGCGCGCCTTCTCGACGTTGAGCACCTTGCCGCGCAGCGGCAAAATCGCCTGGAACTTGCGGTCACGCCCCTGCTTCGCCGACCCGCCCGCCGAGTCACCCTCGACGATATAAATCTCCGACTTCGCCGGGTCTTTCTCCTGGCAATCCGCGAGCTTGCCGGGCAAGCCCACGCCATCGAGCACGCCCTTGCGGCGCGTCATCTCGCGCGCCTTGCGCGCCGCATCGCGCGCACGCGCCGCGTCGACGATCTTGCCGCAGATAATTTTCGCGTCGCCCGGCGTTTCGAGCAGGAACTCCTCGAGCGCCTTCGCAACCACTTCTTCCACCGGCGCGCGCACTTCCGACGACACCAGCTTGTCCTTCGTCTGCGAGCTGAACTTCGGCTCCGGCACCTTCACCGACAGCACGCACGACAGCCCTTCACGCATGTCGTCGCCCGACGTTTCGACCTTCGCCTTCTTTGCGACTTCGTGATCGGCGATGTACTTGTTCAGCACGCGCGTCATCGCCGCGCGCAAACCGGTAAGGTGCGTGCCGCCGTCGCGCTGCGGAATATTGTTCGTGAAGCACAGCACGTTTTCGTTGTAGCTGTCGTTCCACTGCATCGCCACTTCGACGCCCACCCCATCCTTCTCGCCGAAGATGTGGAAAATATTCGGGTGCAGCACGGACTTGTTCTTGTTGATGTACTCGACAAAGCCCTTCACGCCGCCGACGAACGCGAAATCCTCTTCCTTGCCCGAACGCTGGTCGAGCAAACGAATCCGCACGCCGTTATTGAGGAACGACAGTTCGCGAATGCGCTTCGCGAGAATGTCGTAGTGATATTCGACGTTGCCGAAAATCGTCTCATCGGCCATGAAATGCACTTCGGTGCCGCGGTTTTCGGTGTCGCCGATCACCTGCATCGGCGACGTGGTCACGCCGTCGATTTCTTCGAGCACGCGGTTCTGCGGCACGCCACGGTGGAATTCCATGAAGTGCTTCTTGCCGTCGCGGCGCACGGTGAGGCGCAGCCACGCGGAAAGCGCGTTCACGCACGACACGCCCACGCCGTGCAGGCCGCCCGACACCTTGTAGCTGTTCTGGTCGAACTTGCCGCCGGCGTGCAGTTCGGTCATCACGATTTCGGCGGCGCTGCGCTTCGGATCGTGCTTGTCGTCCATCTTCAGGCCTGTCGGCACGCCGCGGCCGTTGTCGGTGATCGAGATCGAGTTGTCCGCGTGGATGATCACCTGAATGTCGTTGCAATGCCCGGCGAGCGCTTCGTCGATCGAGTTGTCGAGCACTTCGAACACGAGGTGGTGCAAACCGGTGCCATCCGATGTATCCCCGATGTACATCCCAGGCCGCTTGCGCACGGCTTCCAGACCTTCGAGGATCTGGATGGACGAGGCGCCGTAGCTGTTATCGGGCTGCGTATTGTTCGTTTCAGTCATGGATTTTTTCCGGTTCTGCGTTGCTGCTTGGTTGCTGCTCTGGACTTTTCAAAACGCCATAAAAACGCCAAAGGGGCGCTGCGCCCCTTGGTGTTCTTCTTGATGTTGGCCGCGTCAGATGCGCATCGGCATCACCACGTACTTGAATTCGTCGTTCTCGGGAATCGTGATCAACGCGCTGGAGCTGGCATCGCCCAGGCTCACCTGCAGCATGTCGACCTTCAGGTTCGCGAGCACGTCGAGCAGATACGTGACGTTGAAGCCGATGTCGACGCTGTCGCCGTCGTAGGCGATTTCCAGTTCTTCCTGCGCCTCTTCCTGATCGGCGTTGGTCGACATGATCTTCAACTGGCCCGGCTCGACGATGCAGCGCACGCCCTTGAATTTGTCCGAGGTCAGAATCGCCGCACGTTGCAGCGAGCGCTGCAGTTCTTCGCGGCCGATCTGGAATTTGTTCTTGTGCGACTTCGGAATCACGCGCTGGAAGTCGGGAAACTTGCCTTCCACGAGCTTCGACACGAGTTCGACCTGACCGAACGTGAACTTGACCTGCGTCTGCGCGATGTCGATCTTCAGCGTGTCGTCGATGTCTTCGAGCAGGCGTTGCAGTTCGAGAATCGTCTTGCGCGGAATGATGACTTCCTGGCGCGCGAACGAGCCTTCGATCTTCATCGACGAGAACGCGAGGCGGTGGCCGTCGGTCGCGACCGCCATCAGTTGGTCGCCGTCCACCACCAGCAGCATGCCGTTCAGGTAGTAGCGGATGTCCTGCTGGGCCATCGAGAAATGGACCATGCCGAGCAACTGGCGGAACGTCTTTTGCGGAACCACGAGGCTCGCGCCGTAGTCTTTAGCCTGAGCGACGGTCGGGAACTCGTCCGCGGCGAGCGTTTGCAGCGCAAAGCGGCTCTTGCCGGATTGCACGGTCAGGCGCTTGTCGTTCAATGTGAGCGTGACCTGGCCGTCGGGCATCGCACGCAGAATGTCGAGGAGCTTGCGCGCCGCCACCGTGGTCGCGACCGAATCGCCGCCCACGCCGAAATCGGCGCGCGTGGTGATCTGCAACTCGAGGTCGGTCGACAGGAACGACACGTCCGGACCGTTCTTGGTGATCAGCAAATTGGCGAGGATCGGCAACGTATGGCGGCGTTCGACGATGCCGCTCACGGTTTGCAGCGGCCTGAGGAGGTTATCGCGTTCGGTCTTGACCAGTTGCATAGGGTTCCTTCGTTGATAAACGGCCTGCACGCCTTGCGGGACAAGCTTCTCCAGCGTGCAGCCGAGGCTCCCCGCCGGCGCCACGAAAAGCGCCCGACACGGCGTGAAATCCGCCCGCGGCCGCCGGGCGGTTAAACCTGTATTGTGCCTGAAAACGGGACCGCCTCACTAAATTGGGGGCGAGTTGGGGAATAAACAGGTCGATTTCACGGCGCGGTTTCCGGATTGCTCACTGGCAGGCTAGTTCACCTGTGCTTGGCGCCCTGCTCCGCCCGCAATCCGCTGTCCGTCCCTACTCGGCTCCTACTCCGCGCCACGATTTCCAGCGCTTACGCCGACCCAACCCAACCATTTCCAGCACTCCCCGCCAATTCAGGCCGCGCGCGGTTGAGCGCGGCGGTTTCCCGCCAGCGCGCCTAGCCCTTCAGCGTCTGTTCCAGCACGTGCAACTCGTGGTTCAACTGCGCGTCCTTGCTGCGCTCATCGGCGATCTTGCGCACCGCGTGCAGCACCGTCGTGTGATCGCGGCCGCCGAACAGTTCGCCGATTTCCGGCAGGCTCTTCTGCGTCAGTTCCTTGGCCAGATACATCGCGATCTGCCGCGGCCGCGCGATATTCGCCGGACGCTTCTTCGAATACATGTCCGCCACCTTGATGCTGTAGAAGTCGGCGACCGTTTTCTGGATGTTTTCCACCGAAATCTGCCGGTTCTGCACCGTCAGCAGGTCTTTCAGCGCTTCTTTTGTCAGCTCGATCGTGATTTCGCGGCCATGGAACTTCGAATACGCGAGGATCTTGCGCAGCGCGCCTTCCAGTTCGCGCACGTTCGAACGCAGATGCTTGGCAACGAAGAACGCGACGTCTTCGTTCAGGCTCACGAATTCCGATTGCGCCTTGCGCATCAGAATCGCGACGCGCATTTCGAGTTCGGGCGGCTCGATCGCGACCGTCAGGCCCGAGTCGAAGCGCGAGATCAGACGGTCGTCGATACCCGAAATCTCCTTCGGGTACGTATCGCTCGTGATAATGACCTGCGCCTTGTTCGCGACCAGCGCCTCGAACGCGTAGAAGAATTCTTCCTGCGTGCGCGACTTGCCCGAAAAGAACTGAATATCGTCGATCAGCAGCAGATCGAGCGAATGGTAGTAGCGCTTGAAGTCGTCGAATGCCTTGCGCTGGTAGGCCTTCACCACATCGGACACGTACTGTTCCGCATGGATGTAGCGAATCCGCGCGCCGGGCTTGTCCATCAGCAGCTGATTGCCGATCGCGTGAATCAGGTGGGTCTTGCCGAGGCCCACGCCGCCGTACAGGAACAGCGGGTTATACGAGACGCCGGGGTTGTCGGCGACCTGGATCGCCGCCGCGCGCGCGAGCTGGTTGGCCTTACCGGTCACGAAGTTGTCGAAGGTCAGAACCGGGTTCAGCTTCGAGCGCTCGTACATCGAGTCGTTGTCGCCGCCGGCAGCCGCGCCCGCGCCCTGCCCGGGGCGCCACGTACGGCGCGCGGCAGCGGCTTCGTTCGCGTCGAGGCTCGGCAGATCGAGGTCAGCGGCGTCTTCGGCCACGG
>NZ_JAAGPS010000180.1:0-10356 GCF_017105025.1 Paraburkholderia sp. Ac-20336
TGACCGGCACGCCGTCGCGCGCGCCGGCTACCGCGTACGTCACGCGATGACCGTCGCGCGTGCGCAGCGTGGCGCTTTCGAGCGGCGCCGCCGCGTGCTGCGAGGCAGGGCGCGTCGCGCGATGTGTCGGACTACGCGTCGGACTGTGAGTCGGACTACCCAGCATCGTCGTCATGGCCGCATCCTCGCGAGCAGGTTGTCGCGATCGATCCACTGATGCTTGAGCGCGCCGGCCACGTGCAGCACGATCAGCGCGATCAGCCCATAGCCGATGAACCCGTGAATGCCGAAGAACAGTTCGCGCAGGTGCGGATCGTCCCAGCCCCACTTCGGCAGCAGGATGCCCCAGAAGCGCGTGCCATAGCGATTGAACGACGAGCCGAGATAACCGGCGAGCGGCATCGCAACCATGCCGACGTATAAAAGACCCTGCGTAGTGCGCGCGGCGGCGCGTTGCCACGCTGGCATCGGCGGCAGGGGTGGCCGGTGAAGGACAGCCCGCGCCACGATGCGCAGAAGCACCAGCAGGAAAACCGTCAGTCCGAGCGACTTGTGCAGGTTCAGCAGCGTCGCTTTGACCGGCAAACCCTTCGGCAATCCGACCATATAGAGGCCGAGCGCGAGCAGGCCGATGATGCCGAGCGCGATGAGCCAGTGCAGCACGATCAGCAGGCCCGCATAGCGGGTGCCGCCGGCGTTTGCGTTCGGAGAATCCGTTGTCGTCATGCTGTCTTCACTCCCGTGCAAGAGGCTTGCTTGTCGAGGCGACTGCTGTCGAACACCGTTTCACTGCCATCGATCGACGCGGCGCGTGGCCTTATCCGGCGATCAGTATTTCGCCCCTGCCGTCGACGGCGAGATCGCCC
This sequence comes from Paraburkholderia sp. Ac-20336, assembly GCF_017105025.1. Lineage (NCBI taxonomy): Bacteria > Pseudomonadati > Pseudomonadota > Betaproteobacteria > Burkholderiales > Burkholderiaceae > Paraburkholderia > Paraburkholderia sp. Ac-20336. The sequence continues at coordinate 867 of NZ_JAAGPS010000180.1, forward strand.
GTGTAGCGAACCGGCAGGCGCTGCGCGCGCCACTGCGAAAACGGCGCGATTTCGTTGGCGAGACTGCGCACGAGCAAGGACCAGAATACGTCGAACCCCTGGCCGCCGTTCGTGAAGGTCGGCGGCAGCCGGTGCGCCGGCCGGCGCGCGAGCAGCAAGGTGCCGCGCCTCATTCCATAGGCATAATGCGGGCCCAGTTCGCCCGCCACGCCGACGGTGCCGGCCACCAGCCGCGAGGCCGCGAATTCTCCCGCGTTGCCGCCGACCAGCACGAGGCCGCGCCGCATGCGGTCGGCGAGCCGCGCGCCGGCGTTGCCGCGAATCGTCAGCGTGCCGCCGCTCATGCCTTCCATGTCGCCGGTCAGCGCGCCGGCGACGAAATCGCCGCTGTCGCCGTTCACCGTGAGCCGGCCGCCGCGCATTTCGCAGCCGGTGAAGTGGCCGGTGTCGCCGTCGATCCGTAGTTCGCCGCCGCTCATCCTGAAGCCGCAGTAGTCGCCGGCCGAGCCCCGCACGACGAGCCGGCCGTCGTCCATTTCCGCGCCGAGGCGGTCGAGCCAGCGGGCAGCGCCGTCGATGACGAGTGTGGGGGCGGCGTTGCTGTTGCCGTTGCCGTCCGGCGTTGCGGGCCGCGCCGTTTCCGCAGGTGATTGCGCGGGCGCGTCTTCATCGCGTAGAACCTCGAACATCTCGCCGACCCTGCAACTCTCGTTGCCGCCCGGCAGCACGATGTGCTCGATCTCGGTCACCCTCAGGCTCGCCAGCGTCGTGGGCCGCAGTGCGGCGGCATCGACGCGAAAACCGGGCGGCGTTTTGAGGCGCAAGGTGGTCGTACTCATGCGCGCCCCCTGTCGAGCCCGGCCGCGAGCGCATGCAGATGGAAGTGATACGGCCCGAGCTTGCCGCCATAGTTGCCCGCCGAAATCCGCAGCACCCCAGCCGCGCGGCCGAGCTCGCAGGCCGCGTCGATCCCGGCCGTCATCGCGGCACCGACGTCGGCGTCGGTCAGGCCGTCGATCACGATCTCCAGCACGCAGCCCACTTCCGCGCCGAGTTCGCTATGCGCCGACAGCCCGATCAGCGTCGGACAGAACGCGTCGTTGGTCGAGGCGCTCGCGCCCGCGTAGCGGGAGCCGACTTTCGACCCCGAGCGGACGATGCCGCCCGGGAACGGCATGATGACGTTCGGCAGCCGGCGCATCGCCGTGACGGCCGCTTCGGCGGCGGCGAGCGCGGCGTCCTGGTCGCGCGCGAGCAGCAGCAGGTTGCCGCCGCCGACCGCCTTGACCGTTGCCGCCGAGTCCTCGCAGACGAACTCGCCGTCCATCACCGGTATGCGCCAGTAGCGCGTGGGTCCGTTCCCCGTGTCGAGCATCTTGGCGATCTGCCAGCGGTCGCCGAAAAAGCGCAGCCCGCTGCCGAGCGGCGCGCGATCCGAGAGCGGCGCGCGGCTCGTGGCGGGATCGATGCCGCCGAACACGGCCGTGCTCGGGCAGGTGAGCACGCATTGGCCGACGCGCCGGCCGATCTGCTTCGCCAGCTCCTTCGACGACACCGCGAACAGCAGCACCGCGACGCCGGGCCGGCCATCGGGCGTTGCGTCGGGTGCGAGCGTGCGCTCGATGCCGGCCTCGCAGCCGCAGCCGATCACCGAGGTCGCGAAGCCCGTCAGCGAGTTCGCCGCGTGCATCGCCCAGGTGGGCGTGTGGGCCGTGATGACGAGCCGCGTCGCCTTCATCGGAAACGCTTCGGCAAAGGTCGCGTCGATCGCGGTGCCGTTGATGGCGAGCGCGGCCGGGGCGCTCGTCGCGGACGCATCGGTTAGGTTGGCTGGCGCGTCTGACATGGCTCGCCCGTCCCTCAGCCGTCGACCAGACATTCGACGGGCAACAGCCGCCCGCCGCGGCAGCAACTGCACACCTCGTCGTCGCTGATCGCCGCATGCGCGAAGTTGCTCGCGAGGTTCGTGTCGCTGTACGCGCGCACGGTCTTTTCGATGCCGCGATCGAAGTCCGGCGTGACGAAATGGATGCCGCCGGTCGGCGTCGCGACCAGCGTGCCGTCGCGCGCGACCAGCTCGCCGTCCTTGAACACATAGGCGGGCGACGTGAACATGCGCTCGCGGTCCGGCTCGTCGCGATAGACGGCGATGTCGGCCGCCGCGCCCGCGCCCAGATGGCCACGGTCGCGCAGGCCGAGCAGCCGCGCAGGACCGGCGCGCGTGATGATGGCGATCTCGTACAGCGAGAACTCGCGCGTAAGTTCGGGCAGCGCGCTCGCGACCTGCGCCTCGGGATGCAGCTTCGCCAGTTGCTCGTCGCGAAACGTCTTGTCCATCAGCAGGCGGATCAGGTGCGGATAGCTCGTGAACGGGCCGCCGTTCGGATGATCGGTGGTCATCGCGACGCGCCACGGATCGTCGACGAGCAGGAAGATTTCGAGGCCGATGATCCACTGCAGCGCATTCACATAGCTCTGCTCGCGATAGCGGAACGGCACGACGCCGCAGCCCGCGTCGCATTCGATGTCGCCGACCACCCACTTGTGCGGCCGCGCGAGCGGCGTGTTGCGGAACTGCATCATCGTGTCACCCGAGGCCGTGACGGTCTGTCCGAAGATGATCTGGCCGACGTCGATCGAGACGTTCGGCCGCGCGTTGACAGCCTCGGCAATCTGCCGCGCGCCCGAGGAAAACTTCTGCGGTCCCTCGGTGCCGTAGCTGTGAAACTGGATATGCGTCAGATGGATCGGCAGGCCGTCGGCGGCGTCCATCGTCGCGATCGTCGAGGCGAGATTGCCGGGCACGCCGAGATTGCTCGCATGCACGTGCAGCGGATGCGGCACGCGCAGCTCGGTCAGCGCGCGCGACAGCGTATGCAGCACCTCGCGCGGCGTGATGCCGTAGTGCATGTGCGCCTCGTCGATATCGAGCGAACGCTGGTTGAACTTGAAGGCCGAGATGCCGCCCGGGTTGACCACTTTCACGCCGAGCGCCTTGCTCGCGTGAATCGTCCAGCCGATGTAGTCGCGCAGCCGCTCGAAGTCGTCGCGCGCGGCGAGCATTTGCAGAAACAGTTCGTCGTTGCCGAGCATCACGTAGGCGCCGTGATCGATGATCGGCGTGTCGCCCATTTCGAGGTGCGTGTGGCGCGCGTTGGACGGCATCATCGCCGGCTCGAACGCGGCCGTGTAGCCCATTTCGGCGTAGCGGTAGCCGGTCGCGAGCGTGCCCGGCGCGCAGACGCCGCACGAGGGCAGCCGCAGATAGCGGCCCGCGTCGTCCTGCACCGCTTCATAGGCGGCGTTGCGAATCGGATCGGCGCGATGGTCCTCGGGCAGCAGCAGGCGCGACAGGTTGGTCTTGCCGCCGCCGATATGCGAATGCATGTCGATGCCGCCCGCCATCACGATCATGCCGCTCGCGTCGTATTCGCGATCGACGGGCGTATTGGCCGCCACGTCGTTAACGATGCGGCCGTCGCGGAACAGCAGATCGCGGCGCTCGCCGTTCACCTGGTGGACCGGGTCGAACAGCGTGCCGCCTTTGAGCCGGACGAGGGTCATGGATGGGCCTCGCCGGGGTGCTGGACGTGCGTGTGCGCGGTTGGCGGAATGCCTGGCCGAGCCGCCGATAGCGCACGCAAGCGTTCGCTCAATTGCGCGGCCATTTCCGCGACCGAGGCGAGCGCCGCGCCGCGCGCGGCCGTCAACGGCATCACGACCGAACTGTCGACGCGAAACAGATGTCCGTTGCCGTCGATGCCCGGTGTCGCGACTGGCACGAACACGGTATTCGCGCCGCGCGCCTTCGCCGCATCGGCGAGCGCCGGATGGCCGAGCACGATCAGCGGGACGGCCGGATCGAGCGAGGCGGGCCAGGCGTGCGGCGCGAAGCTCGCGATCCAGAGCAGCGCGTCGGCTTCGCGCTCGGCCAGCAGCCTGCCGGTGCGATAGCGGTACGGATCGTGATCGAGCGGCGCGGTGCCGGCGACTCGCGCGGGCATCGCGACGCGCGTGCGCAACGGCAAGCCGCTGAGCCAGGTCATCGTTTGATTGACCGTCAGCGCGCCATCGTCGCCGCCGAGCGCGAGACACGCGGCGCGGCTCGTGCGGTTCGCCGTCTTGACGATGCGGTTCAGCGCCTCGATCAGCAGCGCCGCATGTGGGCCGGGCAGGGCGGCCGGTTCATAGACGATCACCGTGTAGCGTGCCGCGGCGATGCGGGCCTGGAGTGAGGCGAGCGTCGCGGCTGGATGCGCGTGACTGCCGCTGTCGTTCGTGTGTTTATCGTCGGCGTTCCTGTTGCTGACGTTGGCCTCGTCGCGATCCAGCACAGCCGCTTCGCGGCCCTCGGCGAGCGCGGACCATAGCGCGAGCGTGTCGAACGAATCGGCGTTCACGAGCAGCGTTTCGATGCGCGTAGGCGCGAAGCCCTCGGCCGCCGGGTCTGCCGCGCAGCCGACGAAGACGAGTTCGCGCGCGAGATCGGTGCTGGCGAGCGTGCGCGTGAAAAAGCGCGGATAACGCCGTGACGGCTGGCAGCCGAAGAACACCAGCAGATCGGCGCGCGCACGCACTTCGGAGAGCGTCGTGAAGAACGAGCCGCGATCCTGCAAGGCGAGCGTCGCCGGCGTTAGCGCATCGCCCTGCAGATGATCGAGCATCGCGCCGCAATCGGCCGCGAGCGCGTAGAGCGCGCGGGCGCCCGCGACGTCGGTGGAGAGTCCGCCGAACAGCGGCCGGCGCGCGTTCGCGAGCCGTTGCGCGGCGAGCGCGAGCGCGGTATCCGTGTCGGCCTCGTGGCCGTCGACGACGCTGCGGCATGGCGCGTCGCCCGCGCCATACCACGCGAGCGCCTGCGTCAGCCGTGCGCAGTCGGCGTCCCGCACGCCGAGCGTGCCGTCATCGTGCGAATTGGCGCTGAGGTCGTCGCAGAGTAAAGGACAGAACGGGCAGACCCAGTCGCGCGTGATCGCCGCGGCGCGCGCGCCGGTCGTGTCCGGTGCGTTCGTGCGCGAAGCCGATGGATCGTTGAGGGACAGGTGCATGGCGCACTTTTAGCAAGCTCCATGCCGATTGGCGCGCTGCCGTCGCAACGATGGGGCCACGGTAGGACAACAACAGGGCAACGTTAGGACAACGACATCGCACGCGCTGCCGGTCCGATGGGCGCGCACGGTCGTGCGCCTTTGTGTTGGGCGGATCGCGAGTCCGGATGCGCTTCACACGGCCCGCGTCGAACCAGCCGTGGAGCACGTGCGCCGACGGGCCGCCGCGAACCCGCTGTGCCGTACAGGTTGTGTGCCGTGCTGGAGCAGAGTGTCACGCGCGCCATGCCGCCTATGCGCTTCGCTGACATTCGTAGGTTGCCGGCCGCGTGGCATGGAAATTGTATGGACAGCCTACGCGTGCCCGGCCGGCGCGGCGCCGATCTGCCGGTCGTGCAGCGCCGAGGCGACGAGCCAGGCGGTCGCGCCGGTGTCGATCGCGGCGCTCAGGTCGGCGCGATGGCGGATGCCGCCCGCGCCGATCACCGTGGTCTGCGCGGCGGCGCGTGCGCGGATGCGTTCGAAGGTGGCGAGATCGGGGCCGGCGTAGCTGCCGACCTGATCGAGCGTCATCGCGATCACGCGCGACGGCCACCAGGCCGACGAGCGATCGAGTTCGGCGGCCGCGAGCAGTTGGCCCGCGCGATGGTCGAGCGAGAGGATCGGCGCGAGGCCGGCCGCCTGCGCCGCGTGCAGGGCGTGGATGTCGCGCAACGACTCGGTGCCGAACACGGGCACGAGCGTCGCGAGCGGAGTGGGAGCGACATGATCGACGGTCTGGCCGTCATGTCGATCGGCGGCCTCGATGCGTTCGAACATCTCGCGCATCGAGGCGTAGTCAGCGAAACCGGCATCGAGCCAGAGGTCGATGCCGGGCAGTGCGGCCCGCAAGGCGGCGAACGTCGACACATGCGCGCCGCGTTGCAGGATGGCGCCGAGATCGGCGATGTAGAGCGTGCGCGCGCCGCTGGCCGCGAGCAGCGCGCGGGCGATGGCAAGCGGCTCGCTGGCCGCGCAGAGGCGGGACTCGATGGGCCGATAGGCGGTTCGCTCGCCGCGCACCGCGCGCACGACGTGGCCGTCGAGAAGATCGAGAACCGGTATCACCTGCATGGGGGCGCGTTCCTTTGACCAAGATCTTTGTCTACGAGTATCTCACCGGCGGCGGCATCGATCCCGCGCTGGCTGGCGAGGGCAGTCTCGCCGACCTGAGCGCGCTGATCGTCGAAGGGCGGGTCATGCGCGATGCGCTCGTCGCCGCGCTGCGCGACATCGACGGCGTGGAGGTCACGTTCGCGACCTCGCGCTTCGAAACGCCGGCGCCGGGCGACGCTCATTGTATGGCCGCGCCGGGCGAATCGATGACGGCTTTCGTCGCGCGCGCGGCGCGCGAACACGATTACGCATGGATCATCGCGCCGGAATGCGACGGCCTGCTGCTGCAGTTTCATGATGCGGTCGGCACGGCGCGCTGGCTCGGCTGCGCGAAGGAAGCGATTCGCCTGACGTCGAGCAAGAGCGCGACGGCTGCCTGTCTCGCCGCGCACGGCATCGCCGTGACGCCCGCGCTCGAACCCGGTCCCGCGAGCGCGCAGCCCGAAGGCCGCTGGGTCGTGAAACCGGACGACGGCGCGGGCGGGCTCGACACCTTCGTGTTCGGCCGTTTCGCCGATGCCTGCGCCGAGTACGAGGCGCGCGCGGTCGCCGCGCGCAATCCGGTGCTGCAGGCGTGGGTCGATGGCGAGCCGCTGAGCCTGTCGCTGCTCTGCCGTGGCGACGAGACGGAACTGCTGAGCATCAACCGTCAGCAGATCGGCATCAGCGAGGGCGACGCATCGCGCCACGCGGCGCGCATCGTCGAGTTCGACGGCGTGCTCGTCGACCGGATCGATCGTCGTGGCGAGCAGGGCCTCGTGCTCGAAGCGCTCGCGCAACGCGTCGCGCGAGCGATACCGGGCCTGTGCGGTTTTGTCGGCATCGACGTGGTGTGGCATCCGCGGCGCGGGCCGGTCGTGATCGAGGTGAATCCGCGTCTCACGGTTGCGTATGCGGGGCTGTTCGCGGCGCGCGGCAGCGGGCTTGCGCGTGCCTTGCTCGCGGCGCATGGCGTGCGCATCGAGCGATGCGGGGCGGGGCGCGTGAATCCTGCGTCGCCGACTTTCGAGGTGCGGCCTTGAGCACGACACGGATCGACGCGATGGCACATCGAACGGGGACGGGCGTGGCAGATGTGGCGGGTGTGGCTGATGGCACGGCGAACCTCGCGGTGCATCACGCCGTGAGTCATGTCGTGAATCACGCGGCGGCTGACGCAGCCGTATTCGGCTGGGACGTCGGCGGCGCGCACGTGAAGGTGTCGCGTGTCGATGGCGGCGGCGCGGTGCGCGATGTCGTGCAATGGGCCTGTCCGTTGTGGCAGGGGCTCGACCATCTCGAACGCACGATCGACCTCGTATTCGAGCGCTGGCCGCAGGCCCGTTCGCCCGCGGCACGGCATGCGGTGACGATGACCGGCGAGATGGTCGATCTGTTCGCGGATCGTGCCGCAGGCGTGCGCGCGATTGTCGCGACGCTGGAGCGGCGGTTAGGCGCGCAAGCGGGTTCGCGGTCTGGGGAACAGCCGGGGGCACTGCTGAATTTGCCATCGAGTTCACCGTCGGGTTCGCTATCGGATTCGCCGCTGACTTTGCCATCCGATTCGTCGCTGAATTCGCTATCCGATTCGCCGTCGCGCTCGCCACTGAGCTTCTACGCCGGCGCCGCCGGCTGGCTCGCCGCCGAGGCCTGCGCGGCCCACTGGCGGCACGTCGCCTCGGCCAACTGGCTCGCGACCGCGAACTGGGTTGCCACGCGCCTCGCCGATGCGGTGCTCGTCGATATCGGCAGCACCACGACCGACATCATTCCGATCGTCGGCGGCCGCGTCGTTGCGCGCGCCGCGACCGATGCCGGCCGGCTTGCGAGCGGCGAACTCGTGTATCACGGCGTGGTGCGCACGCCGTTGTGCGGCGTCGCGCACCGCATCGAATTCGACGGCGTCACCGTCAACGTGATGAACGAATGGTTCGCGACGACCGCCGACGTCTATCGCCTGACGGGCGAACTGGACCCGCTGCACGACGTGCAGCCGAGCGCGGACCAGGGGCCGAAGACCGAGGCCGCGAGCCGGGCGCGGCTTGCGCGCATGATCGGGCGCGACGCGCACGAAGCGGCGCCCGATGCCTGGCTGCGCTTTGCGCAGCGTTGGCGCGCGCTGCAATTGAGCGAGATCGGCGCGAATCTGCGGCGCGTGGCCGCGGCGCATCCGGCGCTCGTGGAGGTGGCCGCGCCGCTCGTGGGCGCGGGCTGCGGCCGCTTCCTCGTGACCGCGTTGGCGCGCGAGCAGGCGCGCGAGTTTCTCGACTTCGGCGCGCTCGCGGGCGTGCCGGACGAGTGCGCCGCGTGGGCGGCAACCTGCGCGCCGAGCGTGGCGGTCGCGCTGCTCAGGCGCGGTGTGGAAAAGTGCAGTGTTGAAAAGCGTGGTGTTGAAACATGACGGAACCCAGCCGGGCACTCAACTGGACGCGAGGATAACAGTCATGTGGGTGGTCAAGATCGGAGGCAGTCTGAGTCACGACCCGGCGCTGCGCCACTGGCTCAGCGAGCTATGCGAAGTCGGCGGCGGACGCATCGTCATCGTGCCCGGCGGCGGCGATTTCGCGGACAAGGTGCGCCAGTACCAGAGCGAATGGCGCTTCGACGATCTCGCCGCGCACAACATGTGTCTGCTCGCGATGACGCAATACGCGCTGCTGATGCAGGGCGTGTCGCCCGAACTCGTGCTGGCCTCGAGCGAGGCGAAGATTCGCCGCACGTTGCGCGACGGCCATGTCGCCGTGTGGGTGCCGACCGCCTTGATGCGCGACACGCCCGACGCGATGAGCAACTGGGACACGACCTCGGACAGCCTCGCCGCCTGGCTCTCGACGATGCTCAACGCCGAGCGGCTGATCGTCGTGAAGTCCTGCCCGATTGCCGCCGACGATCCGCTCGAAGCGCTGGCCGCGGCGGGCGTGGTCGATCGCAGTTTCGTCGATTACGTGACCGACGCGAACTATGTGGTCGAGCTATTCGACAAGCACAACGTCGCGTTGATGCGCGACCGGCTGCTCAATATTCCGGTTGCGTGAGGTTACATGAGGCGAGGGCGATGAGGGGGGCGAGGCACGGCGCGTTGACGTACAGCGTATTGCGCGCGGCCTTGGCACGCGTGCGGAACTGAAGGCGGGTTTCGACGCAAGCTGCGAGGTGCAGCGGTTTGGGGACATCGCCACGGGAAATCGCTGTAGCAAATCGCCATGAAGCGACGCAGCCGCGCCGTTCTACAGCCGCACCGTGCCGACACCACCCCGCGCGGCCACTGCGCCGCCCACGCCGCGCTCACCCGAACCCGGCCCATGCAG
>NZ_JAAGPS010000181.1:0-239 GCF_017105025.1 Paraburkholderia sp. Ac-20336
GAAAAAAAAAAAAAACAGAACATCGGCATTATCGTGCAACATATTAACGGAAAAACAAAAACAGCTGTAGGTACCTCGACATATACTTCACAATAGTGATCTATATCACAGCACAGTAGCTTTAAGTCCATTAGTAAAGTTGAACGATATAATGATACGTCGAATTGTGACACTCGTATGTAGACACTCGATGTGTGCTTAACTGGTTACAAACTAGTACCATGCTCTATCTCATTGAT
>NZ_JAAGPS010000182.1:0-10514 GCF_017105025.1 Paraburkholderia sp. Ac-20336
CCGCTCGCGTCGACGAGTTGCGGCACGAGCGCCATCGTGCCGATGAGCGCATCCTCGGCCGCACCGATGAAGGTGCCGCGATGCGCGCCCGCCTCGGCGCCTTGCGCGGCGATCGCATCGGCGCCCGCGTCGCGCCACGCGACACCCTCGGCGACATGCGTCGCAGTCCCGATCACATACTGGCCGTTTGCATGCAAACGATCGACATCGGCGGCGGCCAGCAGTCCGAACGTCAAGCCCACCACCGGCACGCGCAATTCGATCAGCGTTTCGAACTGCGCGCGGAAGTCCGGCGCATAGCGTTCGAGCGCCCGGCCGGGCGGCAGGCCGAGATCGGCGCGCAGCGGATCGATCGCGTCGAGCGCGCGGCGCACGGTGGCTTCGTCCGGCGAGGCGGGATCGAGCACGAACAGGTTCACACCAAAGGGCCGCGTGGTCAGTTCGCGAATCGCCGCGACTTCGCTCGCGATCTTCTCCGGCTCGAGCGCCGCACCCGCGAGAAAACCGAGCCCGCCCGCATTCGACACCGCCGCGACCATCGCCGGCGTGGTCGCGCCGCCCGCCATCGGCGCCTGCACGACCGGCACGCGCATCTGAAAACGCGCCGCAAACGGCGTCACAAAATTGCCCTCATTCATGATCGGTTTCCTTTCCGGCGCAAGGCCGGCCATATCTGTGCAAGAGGCTCGCCACGCGTTCGCGTGATGCGCCTGCCGGCGCGAGCCGATACGGCCGACTCTACCCATATGCGCGCCGCCGGAGAAATGAATTATCGAGAATGTTTCAATCGCCTGACGAGAATCGTGGCGCGCGAAGCAAGCCGCAAGGCCCCGCCCAGCCCTGCTGCAAGGCGGTTCTTTTGATGGCACACTAAGCGCCCGCCCGAGGCCGGCCGGCCTTTGGCGTTCCGACTACCCCGACCTCGCGCGGCGCCCGCGCGAGTCAATGGAGAACAGCATGAGCACGACTTCCCGATGGATCGACATCCCCGCCGGCAACGACAGTTTCGGCGGCTACCTGGCGCTGCCGAAGGGCGGCAAGGGACCGGCCGTCATCATCATTCAGGAAATCTTCGGCGTGAACAGCCATATCCGCTCGGTCGCGGATCAGTACGCGCAGGACGGCTATGTCGCGCTCGCCCCGGACGTGTTCTGGCGCGTGCAGCCGCGCGTCGAATTGACGTATGAAGGCAAGGACCGCGAAAAGGGCATCGAGCTGATGCAGAAGACCAAACTCGACGACGCGGTCGCCGACATCGGCTCCGCTGCCGCCGCATTGCGCGCGCTGCCGGAAGTGACCGGCAAGGTCGCGGCGATCGGCTACTGCTTCGGCGGCCGCCTCGCGTACCTGGCCGCCGCGGCCGGTTCGCTCGACGCCGCCATCGCCTACTACGGCGGCGGCATTCACACCCATCTGGATAAAGCCGCCAGCGTCAAGGTGCCGATGCAATTCCACTATGGCGAGCTCGACGCGCACATTCCGCTGTCCGATATCGGCCAGATTCAGGAGCGCTTCGCGGGCCGCGCCGACGTGCAGTTCAACATCTACCCGAACGCCGATCACGGCTTCAACTGCTCGGACCGCGCCTCGTACAACCAGCACGCCTCGGCCTTGGCGCACGGCCGCACGCTGACGTTCCTCGGCGAGCGCATGTAAGGAGCGCGGCGGGTCACGCCGGGCGCGTCACTCGGGTACGCTCGGCAAGACGGCGGGTCGGCGACACGCCGTCTTTTTCATGGGCAACCCTCAGCGAGACAACGCGCAACCCGGCGCAGCGCTTCATCGCCCGCGCGGACAGCCGGCCCGACTCGACGCGGCCGCCGCCTGCAGTCGACACCCGCAGTCGACGCGCAACCCAAACCGACAACGAGGCTTCCTACGCCGTGCACTCAGACTATCTCGCTCATGACGCCATCGGCCTCGCCGAACTCGTACGCACACGTCAGATCAGCGCGCGCGAACTGGTCGACGTCGCGATCTCGCGCACCGAAGCCGTCAATCCCGCGATCAACGCGGTCGTCCTGAAGGACTACGACGCGGCACGCCAGCGCGCCTCGCGCGACGACGCCCGCCGCGACGACAATGCGCATGGCACCGGGCGCCTCGACGGCGCGGACAACGCACACGCGGCGCTCGCCGGCGTGCCGTTTCTGATCAAGGACCTCGGCGCGCCGATCGCCGGGTTGCGCATGGCGATGGGCAGCCGTCACTATCGCCACTTCGTTCCCACCCAGGATGCGCCCGTCGTCACGCTCGCGAAAGCGGCGGGCCTGAACATCTTCGGCAAGACCAGTACGTCCGAACTCGGGCAGATGCCTTATACGGAGCCCGAACTATTCGGCGCGTGCCGCAATCCGTGGAATCTCGATCACACGCCGGGCGGTTCGAGCGGCGGCGCGGCGGCCGCGGTCGCCGCGGGCATCGTGCCGCTCGCGCATGCCTCGGACGGCGGCGGCTCGATCCGCATTCCGGCTTCGTGCTGCGGACTGTTCGGCCTCAAGCCGTCGCGCGGACGCGTGCCGCGCGCGAGCCCGCCGACCGCGGGCGAACTCGGCATCGATCACGCGATATCGCGCAGCGTGCGCGACAGCGCGCTGCTGCTCGATCTGCTGTCGGGCCACGCGGAGCGGCCGAGCGGCGCGCCCGGCACGTTTCTCGGCGCGACGCTCGACGCAACGCGCGAGCCCTTCAAACCGCTCAACATTGCTTACGTGACAGAGCCGATGCTCGCGCCGTCGCTGTCCGCCGATGCGCGCGCCGCGCTCGACGACGCCGCGCAACTTGCCAGCTCGCTCGGCCATCGTCTCGAACCGGTGTCGCTCGGCATCGATTTCGCGGCGGTCCGTCAGGCGTTTCTCACGCTGTGGTCGGTCGTCGCCGACGACATCGTGCTGAACGCGGAGCGCATCAGCGGCCACAAGCCCGTGCGCGGCGAGTTCGAAATTTCGACGTGGGCGATGGCGCACATCGGCCGCAAGCTTGGCGAACAAGGCTTGCCGGCAGCGCTCGAAGAACAGCGCCGCATCACCGAACGCCTTACCGATCTGCTGAACCGTTACGACGTGCTGCTGTGCGCGACGCTCGCGGCCGCGCCGATCAAGATCGGCGAGATGCAGCCCACGCAGTTCGAGCGCGTGCAGATGCGCGCGGTCACCGCGGTGCCGTTCGAAGGGCTGATGAAGAAGCTGCTGCTCGAAGCGTCGAACAAGGCGTTCGCGTGGGCAGGCTGCACGGAGCTATTCAACCTGAGCGGGCAACCGGCGATGTCGGTGCCGCTCTACTGGAATGCGCGCGGGCTACCGATCGGCGTGCAGTTCGCCGCGCGCAACGGCGCCGAAGCGACGCTGCTGCGGCTCGCCGCGCAACTCGAAGCGGCGCGGCCGTGGTTCGACCGGCGGCCGCCGCTGCTGAACGCGCGGCGATAGGCCGCCATCGAGAGTGCGCCGCGATGCTGCGGCGCACTCTCGCGCAAACCGGCCAATAACGTTGGCCCCGGCTTGCGTCAGGCCTTCTTGTTATACGCGCTGCACCACCCCTTCGCCGACACCTGCTTGCCCGCGAACATCGGACAGGCGCCGTAGGCATCGCCCGCCTTGCCCTGGAAGAAACTGCAGTTGCCGCAGTCCTGGCCTGCCGCGTATTTCGCGAACTTCGCCTTGTCGACTTTGCTCGCGTCTTCCTTGTAGCCGAGCGCCTGCGCGGTCGGATCGGCTTCGGTGACCTTCGGCGCATCGGCAAACGCCTGGCGCGACAGCGCGAGCGTCGATGCCACACCAATACTGGTAATCAGAAACGTACGACGGGACGATCTCATGGGGACTCACTCCATTTATATTGAACTAACGCCGTTCTGATGACGACGGTCCCCAAGCATAGCAACGAAGCCGGCGCGCGTGATGACTCAAATGGTGGAGATAAGCGGTTCGGTACGGGGAAGCGGTGCGAGCGGACCGGTGGAACGGGCCGCGACGCGAGGCAAGGCGCGACACTACGCCGCGCGCATTCGAGGTGCATTCGGAGCGCATTCGAGGTTCATCCGGGGCACACCCGCGCACACCCGCGCGCCGCGCGAAACATCAGCCGCGCCCGGCCAGCTCGCAAACGCGCTGCGCAATCGCGAGCGATGCCGTCAAACCCGGCGACTCGATGCCGAACAGATTGACGAGCCCGCGCACGCCATGCGCGGCCGGCCCCTGAATCACGAAATCGGCGGCGGGCTCGCCGGGACCGGACAGCTTCGGACGAATGCCCGCATACGCGGGCTGCAATGCGTCGTCGGGCAGCGCCGGCCAGTACGTGCGAATCGCCGAGTAGAACGAGTCCGCGCGCCGCGGGTCGACGTTGTAATCGATCGTGTCGACCCATTCGACGTCGGGACCGAAGCGCGCCTGGCCGCCGAGATCGAGCGTCAGATGCACGCCGAGGCCGGCCTCGTTCGGCATCGGATAGATCAGGCGGCTGAACGGCGCGCGCCCCGAGATGCTGAAGTAGCTGCCGCGCGCGAAATAGAGCGGCGGCACATGCCGCGCATCGAGTCCGCGAATCCTGCGCGCGAGCGCGTTCGCGTGAAGGCCCGCGCTATTGATGACGCACGCGGCGCTGACCGTGGTCGACGCATTGCCGCCGACCGTGACGACGAAGCGCCCGTTGCGCGCCTCGATCGCCTGAACCGGCGCGTGAAACGCGCACACTGCGCCGTCGCGCTCGGCGTCGCCCTGCAACGCGAGCATGAACTGGTGACTGTCGACGATGCCCGTCTGCGGCGAAAACACCGCCTCCACGCATTCGAGTGCCGATTCGAGCGCCTGCGCCTGATCGCCGCTGATGCGCATCAGGTCGAGCACACCGTTGTCGCGCCCCTTGGCCATGATGCTTTCGAGCTGCGGAATCTGGCTGCGCGACGTGGCGACGAGCAGCTTGCCGCAGCGCGAATGCGGCACGTTGCGCTCGACGCAGTAGTCGTACAGCATTTCGCGGCCGTGCACGCACAGCGCGGCCTTCAGCGAGCCGCGCGGGTAGTAGATGCCCGCGTGAATCACTTCGCTATTGCGCGAGCTGGTGCCCACGCCGATCGCCTCGGCCGCTTCCAGCACGATCACCTCGCGCCCGCGCGCCGCCAGCGCGCGCGCCGTCGCGAGGCCGATCACGCCGGCGCCGATCACTACGCATTCGATCTGATCCATATCCGTTGACGCGGCCTGCTGCGCCGCGCGCTGCCTCGTTCAGCCGATGGAGAGGAAGACAGGATGCCGCGCCTGCGTGCCGCGGTCCGCTCGCTGCCGAACGCCGCCGTCGAGCCCATGGCGCCACCTCTGTCCGCTCGTGTCCTGCTACCCCTGTCACGCAAAATTGTACGACGCGGTACAGACAGAAATGCCCGCAGTTCGCTCAACTGCGGGCATTTCTGTCTCGGGCGCGCACACGATGCGGCGGTCGGAAAGTTTCAGTGTATGTCGCCTGAGGGCTCGGTGCCGATTTACCTGCCCAAGATGTATCTCAAAAACAGCAATAATTGCTGCGACATTGATGTCGCACGACGTATGAATTGCCGCCTGTCGCCCGTCAAAGTGAGAAAAAGGCCGTTTTTTATCCAAAAAATGGCCCGAAAACTCAAAAACCAATCGGTTTTCGCCGGTTTCCGTAATCGAGGCGAATATCGGCGGGCTCGATCTCGTCGCGGCCCGCGATCCGCGCAGCCCCGAAGCCGTTCAGGATCGCACGGCGCATTTCCCGCGGCGAGGCGCGCTCGAGCGCGTCGAGCGTCGCGTCGCCGAGCAGCGCCGGGAAGCGCAGCCCCCAGTTGTGCGCCGAGCGGATCTCGTCGTAGATCGATTGCGCGATACGCCGCGCGCCGTCGTGGTCCGGCGGCGCAATCTCGTACACGTTCATGCGGTTCAGGATCGGCTCGGGAATCGCGCGCTCGTCGTTGGCGGTCGCGATCCAGATCACGTTGCCGGCATCGATCGGAATCTCGGCGAATTCATCGATGAAGCTTTGCGCGGTGTCGTGTTCGAGCAGCGCGTAGAGCGCGCCGAGCGGGTCGTATTGCGAGTCGCCGGTGGCCTTGTCGATCTCGTCGACCGTCATCACCGGATTTGCATAGCTGCCGTTCACGAGCGCATCGAACACCTTGCCCGGCTTCGCGTTCTTCCATTGCGACGACGCGCCCGACAGAATCCAGCCCGCCGTCAGCGAACTCATCGCGACGTACTGGTAGGCGGTGCCGAGCAGGCGCGCGAGCTGCTTCGCGAAATGCGTCTTGCCGATGCCGGGGTCGCCGAGCAGCAGCATCGGCATCAGTTCGAGCCGGTCTTCGGTTTCGAGGCACAGCGCGACCTGCTTGCGGATGTCGTCGAGCGGTGCGGAAAAATTGGGCAGCGCGTCGAGCAGATCGTCGATCGACGGCATGCGGTTCGGCTTCACGCAGAAACGCAGATTGCCGGTCTTCAGCATCTTCTCGTAGGTCGCGCGCAGCGCCTCGCTCGCGCCCTCGCCGAGACCGTTCAGCGCGGCTTCGACCTGATCGAGGTCGTACACCCGGCTGAACGAGGCCACGGCGATTTCCTGTTTGACCATTGCTGTCGTCATCGCTCACCCCGTCTTGCTGGTCCTGCTGCGGCGGCGCCTTGTGAGCGCCGGCTCAGGACCAGTGTAACGGCGGCGTGATTGCGTGCAAGCCAGCAGTCATGCGGCTCTGCTGCTAACAGCGCGGGCGTTTCAGGTGCGCCGCCGCGGCGCTTTCCAGCGGCCTCGAACGATTGCTTCGAAGATTCCCGTCCTTATCTGAAATGCATTGTTGCTGAACCGCTTTCCCGTTCGACGGGTCAGAAAACGTTGCGGCCATCAGGGGTAAGATGGCTCTCTGACCAACCGGCCACCGGCCTCGCAACTTACCTGCCCACTATGCGGGCCGACGCCGTGAGCGGAGATTCCTTCCATGTGGAAAACCAGTATCGTGGCCATGCTGCTTGGCGCTTCGTTGCTCGCACACGCGCAACAACGGCCGGCGCAGCAGGTCGTGCAATGGCAGTTGCAGGTGATGCAGGACGATCAGCAGGTCGACTCGTTCGAGGGCACCACCACCGTCGGCCAGGCGCACACGGATACGCATCATCGGGTCGTGCAGCATCACGTCGGCTGCAAGGACCAGCCGGCCGGCAGCATCGATCTGTCGCGCACGCTGACCGTCTCGCCGCTGCGCGTGGACCCGGAGGGCGTGACGATGTCGATCGAGACGCAGGAAACGCTCGAAGACGCCGCCCCCCAGCGCACCGACATCGGCTGCAAGCTGCCGCCGCAACCGCGTCTGGTGAGCGGAAGCCATCCGGGCCTCGTCGTGCCGCCGGATCAATGGGCGAGCTGGACGATCGTCGCGAGCAATCCGAAGCTGGTTTACCGCTTGCATGCGAGCGTGGTCGCGAACGGCAATGACGGTACGAACGGCAGTGCGAATGACGGTGCGAACGGCAGCGCGGCCGGTGCGCCGAACGGCGATACGAACGGTAGTCCGAACAGCCACGCCGCCAGTACGCCGAACGGCGCATCGAACTGACCTGGCCGACATGCACGGCGCCCCCGAACAACGCCTCTTATCGAAGCCTTCAAACAGAACACGTGGATAACGCGGCATGCGAAACCCAGAAGAATTGATCCGCGAGAATCTCGCGCCGAACGATTTCGTCGCGGTGAGCTGGAACCTGCACAAGGGCCGCACGCCGCTCGGCTTTCAGGCCTGGCAGGCGATGCAGCGCTGGGTCCAATCGACCCACGCGGACGCCTATTTCCTGCAGGAAGCGATGGCGCGGCGCATGCCGTCGCCGGTATTGGCGAGCAGCTTCGGCGCGCCGATGGACGATCCGCTGACCGACGTCTGGCACTGCCAGGCGACCGAGATCGCCCGCTCGCTCGAACTCGAAGTCGCGCTCGGGCCGAACGTGTTCAAGCCGTCGTGGCGGCATGGCAATGCGATTCTGTCGCCGCATCCGCTCGATCTCGGCGGCCGCTGGGACATCTCCGCGCATCGCTTCGAAAAGCGCGGCCTGCTGGTCGCGCGCGCGACCTTCGGCGGGCACCTCGTCACGCTGCTGTGCGCGCATCTCGCGCTGACACGCCCGGCGCGCCTGCGGCAGATGAACTGGATCGCGCACTGGATCGCCAAGGAAGCGCCCGACGGTCCGCTCGTGCTGGCCGGCGATTTCAACGACTGGCGCAACGACTCGGTGCCGCTCTTTCGCGAACACGGCCTGCAGGAAGTCGCGACGCTGCTCGGCGAACCGGCACGCACGTTTCCGGCGTTCTCGCCGGCGCTGTCGCTCGACAAGATGTTCGTGCGCGGCATGCAGCCGGTCGAATGGATCCAGCCGACGCAGGAGACCGCGTGGCTGTCGGACCATTTGCCGTATATGGCGCGCTTGCGGCTCGAATGAGAATGAGCCGGACGGTTATTTTGCGCGTCTGGCGTCATCAAAGCATAGACGTCAAAAATCCTTTTCTTATAAAGCCCTAGCTCGCCATGTGGCACTTCACAACGGTAACTGTGTACCTAAAAAAATCACTAAGCGGACAGCGTAAACACCTGCAAGCCCCCGCACGCACCCCGCCGCCAGCGCTGCCTTGCCCGCCCCGTTTGCCAGTTTTATCAGCAGGGTCAATGCTGCAGCGCAAGCCGCCTTTCGGTATGATCTCGAAATTGTCGTCCGCGCGGCGCGCTGCTTTCGCGCAAGCCGGACAGCCGATGGCAGCCGCCCTGCGCGGCACTCGCCGAATCGCCGTACCCCGCTGAAGCACGGCCGCACTCACGCCAACGTACTTTGCGACGCCGGACAGCCGGTGGCGCCGCTTGCCTGGCGGCAACCCGCTTCGCCACGCTCAACCGCCGCGGCCCGCCCAGTAGGCGCGGTAAAATAGCGGATTGCGCGTGATTCCCGACCACGGGTTAGCGCAGCATCGCCCTTGCCGTGCCGGCCGGCTCAGACGACTGGCCGCCTTTGTTTTCGCACTATCCAAGAAGCCATGAGCAACCTCAATTCACAAACCGTCCTGAGCGTCCATCACTGGACCGATACGCTTTTCAGCTTCACCTGCACGCGCGACCCGTCGTTCCGCTTCGAAAACGGCCAGTTCACGATGGTGGGCCTGCCGGTCGACGGCAAGCCGCTGATCCGCGCTTACAGCCTCGCCAGTGCGAACTACGAAGAACATCTCGAATTCCTGAGCATCAAGGTGCAGGACGGCCCGCTCACCTCGCGTCTGCAGCACCTGAAGGTCGGCGACGAAGTGCTGATCGGCAAGAAACCGGTCGGCACGCTGGTCGCCGACAACCTGCTGCCCGGCAAGACGCTGTGGCTGCTCTCCACCGGCACGGGCCTCGCGCCGTTCATGTCGATCATCAAGGACCCGGACATTTACGACCGCTACGAGCGCGTGGTGCTCACGCACACCTGCCGTTTCGTCGACGAACTCGCGTACAAGGAATACATCACCGAGCACTTGCCGGCACACGAGCACCTCGGCGAGCTGGTGCAGGAAAAGCTGCTGTATTACCCGACCGTCACGCGCGAGGCGTTCCAGAACCGCGGCCGCATCACCGAGCTGATCGAAACCGAAAAGCTGTTCGCCGACCTCGGCGTGCCGGGCTTCTCGCTCGAAAACGACCGCATCATGCTGTGCGGCAGCCCGCACATGCTGCGCGACACGCGCAAGCTGCTCGACGACGCGGGCTTCAAGGAAGGCAGCAACAACGACCCGGGTCACTACGTGGTCGAAAAGGCCTTCGTCGGCTAGGCAGGCAATACCATTCGCGGCCTTTCGGCGCCGCGAATCCCGCAAAAAGGAGCCTCCGGGCTCCTTTTTTGTTGCCGTTACAAATCGCCGTGAATCATTTCACTTTCCCTGTCGGCATTATTCCTACAGACGGCGATGCGAAATACATCAAGCAAAGTATGAAAAATCGTCGCTAACCGTTGGTGTGACTGCATTTTTTCTTTTTTTGAGATATTATCGCGCCGCCAGTTACGACGAATCGGCTAGCCTCTCATGGTCCGACCTAGTTGTTACCGAATGTAAATTTCGTTACGTTCCGGCATAGTGATCTGTCTGTTTCACGCTCGTGCGACGGACGCACCCGAAGGCCTGAGAATCGCACGCGTTCTTCCTTCGCGCTGCCTGTCCGCGCCCGCTTCGCTGTCCGCATCGCGTCCTGAGAGGGAAAATCATGGATTCGTCGACTGCCGTCCCGTTCAACGCGCAGCCAGCATCGCCCGCAGCGCGTGATGGCGTCGACGCGCCGTCGCGCGCCGCGGTGCGCGAACTGGAACAACTGCGCGCGCGGGTGCGCGAACTGTCGGCCGAACTCGTGCAGGCACAGGAAAGCGCGCGCCGTCACGTCGCTCGCGAACTGCACGACGGCGTCGGCGCCGAGTTGACCGCGACACGCTTCGCGCTCGCCGGCATCGAAACCTGGCTGCCCGCCGACGCGCCACCGCAGTGCTCGGCCGCACTCGCGGTCGCGAACC
>NZ_JAAGPS010000183.1:0-10329 GCF_017105025.1 Paraburkholderia sp. Ac-20336
CGGCCGCCGCCTCGTCCAGCGCCCCCTCCGCCGCGACGGCCGATGTGCCGAGACGTTCGCCGAGAAAGTCGGCGGCGCGCCGCAGCAGCTTCGTGAGCGGCGAGAGGTCGATGGCGCGCGCGGCGCCGACGTGTTCGGTCAAGACCGTCTCGATGCGCATCGCGGCATGCAGCGCGTCGAGCAAGGCGGCGTGCGTGGCCACCGCGTCTTCGTGCGCGTCGGCGATCACCGCGTCGATCGAACTGAGCGACGGCGCTTCGACGCCATTGGCGAGCGGCACTTCGCCGGTCGCATATTCGATGTCGCGCAAACTGACGATGCCATGCGCACGCGACGACACGAGCGCGGCATCGCGCACGTCCAGCAGCATGCCGGAGGCTTCGGTCAGCGCGGTGAGCGTGTTGACGCGGGCGGTCGGATCGTTGTCGTCGTCCGCATCGAGTTGCGGATACACATGATCCCAGCGCTGTTCGAGCAGCCCCTGCACCAGCGCAAGACCCTCGGCAAAGCCGGCGAAACCCTTGCGATTCAGCAGCGCGCGCGACAGGTGCACCGCGACTCGCAAATCACGGCTTCTCGCGAGCAGATCGAGTGACAGCGCTTCCGCGACTTTCCAGTCGGGCGGCGTGGCGGCGACGGTGGTCTCGCCGTACTGCACCTCGGGCTTGCCATGCACGACCTGCTCGAGTTGCAGGAAGTCAGGGTGGTACTCAAGGTCGTCTCCGCACGGACTCTCGGCGGATATCTCGGCAAGCAATACGCCCGCAGCAAGCGTGGCCATGTCTTGTATCGGTCTCGGATGAGTAGTCTCGACGCACCGTAAAGGACCGGTACGGGTTGCCTTGCCGCCAGGGAATGAGCGCTCCCCCGAAATACCTCTTAACTCTATTTAAATTGCCCGCGCCGGACTCACGCGATCTTTTAGCGAAGCTTACGTTTTCTCATTGGCAATTCGATATGAGAATAGCACGCGGCCCGGAAAATCAAAGCCGGACAGCAATAAAAAGTCATTTTGATTAATTAAGTTAAATACTATATGAAATAGCTTCCAATTCCATAAATATTTAAAACGCTCGCAGCTTTCCGTTCCAGAACAAATCGTAATCATCAGACTAAACGGTCGTCCTATAATTTCGCCACTGCCCCTTTTGGGTCGGTCGATCGGCGGGATGTTCCGGCATAGTGGTAAACGAATCCGGCACCCCGATTTTGCAAAAAAATTAAACTTTTTTTGCACCGCTAAGCGCTTAAATCATAATTACGGGTTAGTCCCGATAGAAATACGACAATGCGCATAAATGTCGAATAGCCCATTAAGTTTTATCTTGTATTAAAGAAAACGGGCCAATAGACTAACGCTGTTTCCAGTCACTCTACCGGTTGCCGCGCGGCATTACCGGTATTGCATGGATTTGACGCGCCGCTGTCTGGGAGGGCGGCGCGGCTGCACGGATTCGTCGAGGACTGGAGTCCCGTGCATCACGGACTCGCCAAGAATGGGCAGTTAACCAGTAGAGCCTCGCCCGAGCGAGGTTCACCACTCCGGGGTGACAAGTGGCAGAGATCCAAAGCGCAGCGGTAATAGACCACGCTGGAGAAAGCGCGCTGCCCGACCTGTGGCAGCGCCGCACCTGTTTGAGCCATGACGAGATGGCATCGATCTACACGATCGTGCGCCGCGCGCTGACGGGCTACCATCCGTCGGAGTTGCAGGCGCTCGGCGAGGACAAGGAAGAACTGATCTCGCAGTTCCTCTATTTCAAGGTGTTCCGTCTCGACGCCGCGCAGACGGCATCGCCCACCTTCCCGCTGCACAGCGCGCCTTCGAGCAGCCACGCGGTGTGCGCGTACTTCCGCCGTTATCTGATCGACTGCCTGCGCAGCGCGAGCCATCAGCGCAACGTGTCGATCGACGAAGACGACGTGATGCCGGAAGTCGACCGGCAAGCGGCCTTTCATCCGGACCCGATCGGCTCGGTGCTATTGCAATACGGCCTGCATGAAGCCGAAGTGCGCGAATCGGCGTCGCGCTTCATCGCCTCGCTCGACGACGCCGACCGCATGCTGCTCGCCGGCAGTCTCGGCTGGCTCTCGAACGAGAAAGGCGGTTTGTCGCAAGTGGCGGCGCGTTACGGTATCGCGTCGTATCACTATCGGGCCCGCAAGCTCGGCGTCACGCTGAAAAAAGGCTCGATCCCGGCCGACTTCAGCCGCACGGAAATCGGCCAGTGGATCGAGCAGGACCTCGGCATCGACATCACGCCGTGCAATCGCATGGCCATCCTGCTGGTGCTGGGCATTCTGTCCGCGCAGTCGCACGCGCAGGAATAAGGTCGAGAGACCGCGAGCACATGAGAGGTCAACGGTGCAACTCGTCACCGCAAGCCTGACCGACCGGGGCGGCCGCCCGCGCAACGAAGATTCGTTCGGCGACTGGTCGAGCGAACGGCTCTACTATTGCGTCGTCGCCGACGGCGCCGGCGGACACGGCGGCGGCGACGTCGCTTCGCGCCTCGTCGTCGATTCCGTACTGGCAGATTTGCGCTACCTGACCGTGGCCGAGTTGCCGCCGACCGGCGAGCGCCTCGCGAGCGCGCTCACGCATGCCAACGAGAACATCGTCGAAGAACAGTTGCGCGGCAACGGCAACGAGAAGGACATGCGCTCGACCGCCGTGCTGCTCGCCATCGATCGCGACTGCGGAACGGCCGCGTGGGCGCACTGCGGCGACACCCGCCTCTACTGCTTTCGCCATGGCGGAATCAGCGCGCGAACGCGCGACCACAGCATGGTCCAGGAGATGGTCGACGCCCACCTGCTGGCCGCCGAGGAGATGCGCCATCACCCGCGCCGCAATGTGCTGTATGCGGCGCTCGGCACCCGGGACCCGTTGCAGATCGCGAGCGTGGCCGGCACCTTCGCGCTGCGTGACGGCGACGCTTTCCTGATCTGCACCGACGGACTCTGGGAGTACGCCGACGACGCCGGCATCGTCGACGCGCTGGCGCAGGCGGCGACGCCCGCCGCGTGGCTCGACGCGCTGGCGGACAAGGTGCGCGCGAACGCGAGCGCCAATCACGACAACTTCACGGCGCTCGCAGTGTGGATCGGTGGCGATCCGGAAGCGACGGAATTGAGGGTGACGCCGGGCGCCGGACCAGTGTAGACGTCGCGGACCCCATCCAGTGGAATCCTGACGAACCATGAGCGCAACGTCCGAAGCGTACGCCATCCGCTCTCTTTCGCAGGATTCCTGAGCAGGCTTATTGAGTGAGCTTATCGAACAGGCTTACTGAGCAGAATCACCGAGCAGGATTCGTATCGTGCCGATCTCGATCATCATTCCCTGCCTGCAAATGGCGACGACGCTCGGGCGCGCGCTGGACAGCTGCCTGATCCAGCCGGAGGCGGCGCAGATCATCGTCGTCGACGACGGCTCGACCGATGCGTCGTTCGACGTCGCGCAGCATTACCGCCAGCGCGACGCGCGCGTGGAAGTGCTGCGCATGCACGTGAACGGCGGCGTCGCCGCCGCGCGCAACTGGGCCGCGATGCACGCGACGCAGGACCTGCTGGCCTTCATCGACGCCGACGACGAATACCTGCCCGGCGCACTGGCTGCGGCCAGCCAGTATTTGCAGCGCGCACCGCGGGAAGCATCGGTGCGGCTCGACGTCGACTATGTCGGTTTTCCACAGGCCATCGTCGAGCATCCCGACTTCGACAAATATGCAGCGATCCTCAGCAATACCGTGCCGAGCAGTCTGGTGATCCGGCGCGCGGTGTATCGCGCGCTCGGCGGCTTTCCGCTCGACGAATTCTTCCGCCGCGTCGGCGGCGAAGACGGCGCATTTTCATGGGCACTCGGCAGGCTGTTCGGCAACCGGCGGCTGATCGACGGCAAGCGGGTTCGCCAGCATTACCATCCCGGCATCCACGCCGAGCGGTTTTTCAGAATTCATATGGGCATGGAACGGCCCCTCTATGAAGAGGTCGTCGAGGCATTGCGGCTGTCGCAACGCTTCGTCGCCAGCGCGGAGCTGGCCCTCGCGCAACTGCGCGCGCTGCATGCGCCGGCCGGCGGCGCGGCAGCGGAGGTCAGCGACGCTGGCGACGCTAACGCAAGCGCCCCCGCAGCGCCGCGCGAAACGCCCAAACAACGCTAGAAGTCGCCGCAGCCGTGCTGGCTGTTAATCAGCATGCAACTGTTCAGGTTCGGCTGCGAACGCACCCGCTTCCACTCCACCGCGAGAATGTCCTGATTGTCGCCCGGTGTCGTCGTGCTGAAGAGCGGCTGGTTCGAGCCGATGCAGATGTTGGTGCCCTGCAGATTGTTTTCGTAGACGAAGGTCTGCTCCTGACTGCCGAACACCGATTGCAATCCGCTGTGCGCGATCGGATCGAAGATCGGCTGCGGCGAGTTCGGCAACGGCAGCACGGTCAGCGTGCCGGGCAATTCGTTGACGATATAGCCCACGTTCGATCCGAAGTTGGGGTTGATCGGATAGCTCCCCGCCGGCGATCCGGCGTTTGCCGTGGTCGTCTCCGAGCCGCTCAACGCGCCCGCGGCGGTGTCGCCATTGATCAGGCCGCTCGCCGTGAACGTGAAGGCGGGGTTCGGCGCGCCGACGAAGCGGGTCGCGCCGTCCGCGGTGACGGTCAGCGTCGGCCGCGCGGCATAGACGAAATGATCGCCGCTGGTCGGCACCGTGCCGCCCCAGCTACAGCCCGAACCGAACAGGCAACCGTAGAAATTCGGCTGCGCGGTGTTCGGCTGTACGCTGCCGCGCGTCTCGCCGTTCCAGGTGCTGGCCCAGATGCGCCAGCCATTGCCGGCGCTGAGCGTGCCGCTGCCCGCGTCGACGAAAACGCCGCTCTCCATTACGAGGTCGATCGAGCCGTTCGCGCTCAGATTCGTATTCGGCCCCGCCGCAGAAGGCGTGCTGCCGCCGAGTCCGATATTGCCAGTGCTCGCGGTCGCGACGAGGTTGCCGGTCAGCGTGGAGTTGGTCGCGTCGACCGTGCTCGTGCTGCCTGTGGCGTAATTGAACGTCTGGCTCGTCAGGGGACCGATCACGAAACCGTGGGAGTCCGAAAAATCGACGTTGCCCGCCTGGGACATCGCCAGCACGGCGACGTCGTTTTGCGGATCGGTCAACTGGAAGTTGCCGGGACCGGCGAGCAGCAGTCCGGCCGCCTGAATGCCGCCGGGGTCGGTAACGGGACCGGCCGAAATCAGCGTCAAGGTTTGGCCCGGCATCGAGATGCCGTAGGGCAGCGCGATCCCGCCACTGCCCGCGCCCGGATTGGTCAGCGTGAGATTGTTCGCGAAGCTCGGACGCGTCGTGCAAGTCGTGCTGCCCGACGCGCACTGCCCGTTGACGGTGATCGCGCCGGTCTGCGTGCTGGACCCGAGCACGATGTTCGGGATCGACGCGAAGGTCGCGAAGGTCGCGGAATCGATGCTCAGGCCGCCGCCCGCGCCGAGCAAGGTGATCGGCGTGCCGTCCTGCGCGGTGATCGCGAAGCTCGACGGGTCCACCGAGGCCGGCATGATCGCCAGCACGCCGCCCGGCGAGGTCAGCGCCGCCTGCGTGATGGCGAGGCTGCTCGCGGTGCCGTCGTTGAATGCGCGCAATACGATCGAGCCGGGATTCGCCGTCGAAATCGTCGCGTTGTTGCCGTTCGTACCGGTGGTCGTCAAGGAGAAGCCGAACTCGCTCGACTCGTCGACCGGCATCGGGACGCCAATCGCGACGCCCGGATCGGTCGTGGTGGTCGAACCGGCGATGCCGATGGTGGTATTCGCCCCGGTCGCGCTGAGCGTGCCGCTGCTGATCAGCACGCCATAGTCGCCCTGCAGGTTCGGGCTCGCGGCAACGGGTCCGGTCACCGCGCCGCGAATATCGATCGCGCCGCCGTTGGTCGAGGTGACCGACGATGCATCGGTAATCAGCACGCCTTCGACACCGGAACCGACGCCGCTGCCGTAGAGGCTCACAGTGCCGCCGGTCGTTATCGAGGTGGGACCGGGCTGCACGCAGTCGCCGCAAGGCGTGTTCTCCAGCGCGAGGCCGATCACCGAGGAGCCTTCGGCCGCCGTCCCGACACTCTGCCCCGTGAAAGCGATGTTGCCGCTCGTCGACTGGACCGACGACCCGCGCAGGTCGAGACCGATACTGACGCTCATGTTCGACGACACGCTGCCCGAGGCGGCCATGGCGCCGCTGCCCGTGCTCAAGGTGCTGTTGTAGATATAGGTGCCGGTCGCGAAGCTGCCGCCGGTGGTGGTGCCGGTCACGCCCCCCGTCATGCTGATCGGGCCGCTCGTGTTGGAGATCGTGGTGTTCTCGACGTCGATGCCGAGACTCGCGTCTCCGCTTTGCGACACGCTGCCGCCAATCGCGATCGCGCCGCCCGAACTGCTGATCCCCGGTTGCAGCGTGCCGGTGTCGCCCTCTGAAACGCCGCCGAACACGTAAACGCCTGTGCCGAAGCTGCCCGTGGACGTGCCGTTCACGCTGATCGGCCCGCTCGCGGTGCTGACGGAACTGTTCGACAGAAATACGCCGGTGCCCGGCTGCTCGATATTCGAACTGCCCTGGCCGTTGATGCTGAGCGCGCCGCTGCCGGTCTGAATCTGGTTGCCGCCGATCACGAACACGCCGTCGTTGGACGCGCCGCCGGCGGTCGCCGTGCCCTCGATGTCGAGCGCGCCGCTGGTCGTCGAGATGGTGCTGACGCCCTCGATCGAAACGCCCGCCGCGTTCGGGCCCAGCGCAACGCCCGTAAGAGTCTGCGGGCCGCCCTCGGTGGAAATCTGCGACGCGTTGATGAGGATGCCTGTCGATGCCGTCACCAGATAGCCGATCGCGACGCCCTCGAGCGGGAACGTGCCGCTGGCCGACAGCGCGCCGCCCGCCGTGTCGATGATCGACGTGTCGATCAGGATCGGGCTGGTCCCGCCGTTGCCGTTCAACGTGATGCCGCCGCCGTTGGTGTTGACGGTGACGCTCTGGAACGCGATCAGACTGTTCGGGCTCGTCCCCTGGGTGTTCGCATCGAAAGTCAGGCTGAGCGGGGCCGCGCTCGACGTGATGTTGCTGTTGATCTTCACCGAGCCCGTCGCGTTCAGCGTGAGCGTCGCGGCCTTGGTACCGGTCGTGATGCTGAGCGGTGCGTCGACCACGATGTCGCCCACGTCGTTGTTCGCATCGAGCCCGGTCGATATCTTCACCGACGTACCGCCGCTCAGCGGACCGGTGAGCGCCGAGTTGAGGATGTACGTGGTGCCCGTGAACGGGCCGAACGTCACGGGGCTGTCGGCCGACGGGGTCGGCGCGACCGCACCCTCGGGCAAGGTCGTCACGATGTCGACCTCGAACGGATCGAGCAGCCACAGGCCGCCCTGCCCCTTCGGCGCCGATGCGTCGACGCTCATTCCGGTCGTGTCGAGCGTGTGCCCCGAGGTTTCGATCAGGCCGCCGTTGCCGCCCTGCGGGCCGCCCTTCGCCGTCAACGTGCCGTAAATGCGGCTGACCGTCTCGCTATAGGCGGCGATGTTGCCGCCGTTGCCGTCGACGAGCGCGTCCGCGTGGATGCTCGCGGTGGGCGACATCCAGATCGCGTTGGCATTGCGCACGGTCGGGTCCGCACCCGCCGAGCCGCCGCCGAAATGCACGGTGCCGCCGCCGGCGGCGCCGCTCGCATCGACATAGGCGCCCGCGAGCAGCGCCACGTCGTAGCCCGTTACGTCGATCCGGCCGCCGGTTTGTCCGGCGCCGCCGCTCGCGTCGAGCGTTCCGCTCACGAGCGTCGCGCCGTTCGTGCCGCCGTCGAGCAGAATATGGCCGTCGTGTTCGCTGAGGCTTTGCGCGCGCACGATGCCTTGCTGGTTGATGACCGTGCCGGCCAGCGCGTCGGCGGTCTGCGCGCTCATCACCACCGTGCCACCGTCGGCGGCCAGCGTGCCGGTGTTGCCGATCAGCGCGTTGGCCGCCCCCTGGTTGATCTTCAGCGTCGTCAGGCCGTCGCCGGCGAAGTCGACCGTGATGTCGTTGCCCGCGCCCAGCGCGACGGTGCCGAGCTTCGCGTTGACCGTGCCGCTATTGCTAACCGTGCCGCCGAGCAACGCGACGGTGCCGCCTTCCGCCGCCGTCAGCGAACCGGCATTGCTGACCGATGCCGCCGAGGTGCCGACGAAGCGATAGTTGCCGGCGAGGAAATCGGCATTGGAGATGTTGAGGGTCGAGGCGATCATCGACCCCACGTTCACCGACGACCCCGGCGCAAAGATCACCCCGGCCGGATTGACGAGAAACACCTTGCCGTTGGCCTGCAGGCGTCCCGCGATCACGCTGGGGTCGTTGCCCGTCACGCGGTTGAGCAGGGCCGAAGCCGCCGACGGCTGCACGATCCTGACCGCTTCGCCCGCGCCGATCGAAAACGTGTTCCAGTTGACGATCGCATTCGACGAGCCTTGCGTAATGTTCATCTGCCCCGCGCCCGGCGAGCTGATGCCGACCGTGCCGGCCACCACCTGCGCGCCGGTCGGGTTCGCGAACGCGGACGGCAGACACGACGCCGCGAACAGCGCGGCGACCGCGCCGGCAATCGCGTTGTTGGCGCGCCTCGGCCGCGCCCTGCATGGCTTGTTCATCGCACACCTCGGCGCCGGGAGCCTCCCGGCACGACCCACGATTCAACGATCCTGCCGCCAGCGCTGCGCGCGCGGCAACCGGCGACCCGATTCATGCTTTCGCTGCCCTTCGTCATACTGTGTTTTGTGATGCTCTTCGCGATGCCGCGTTGCCCCGTCAGAACGTCTTCGTCAGTTGTACGTAGAAGCGTGGGAGCTTGTCGTCGCCGGTCGTGTCGGGCGCGGTCGTGCGCCATGCGACCGTGCCCTGCAACGAGAAGCCGCCCGGCGCGGCCCAGAATGCGCCGACCCCCACCCCGCTGCGCGTGATGACGTTCGAGCCCTGGTTCGGCCGCGAACTGGCGTTGTACCAGCCGGTTCCGAAGTCGAAGAAGCCGAACACGGTCGCCCGCGCATCGATCGCAAAGCGGCCTTCGAGCGTGGCGACGAACCCCTCGTCGACCAATGCTTCGGAGGGCGAATAAGCGCGCACCGCGTGCGGGCCGCCCAGCAGGAAGCGCGACGAACTGTCGAGCGTGGTCGCGGCCCACTGGCCGGATACGCCGGCGAACACGCTGAACCGCTCGGTCACCGCATTGAGGCGGTTGGCAAAGAAAGTCGCGCGCAGTTCGTTGCCTTGCGTGTCGCGTCCCAACGACGAGGCATCGAGCTGCTCGGCCGCCGCGCTGCGGAAATGCAGGCTGCCGATCAGCAACTCCACGTCGGCGCTGTTGAAGCCGCCGCCGAACAGCGCGTCGCGGCTTTCGTAGCTCAGGCCGATGCTGCCTTCCACGAGCGACCTCGGATTGTGCTGATCGACGACGCCGACGTTGTCGATCAGATCGCGGTATTCGAAATTGACGCGGCCCAACAGGCTCTGATTGCGCGTGCGCACGAGCGGATGCGTGAGCGTGAAGTCGACCACGGTCGCCTCGCCCTGCGCGTCGAGCGAGGCGAACTCCTTGCCGAGCGCGTAGTTGAGCCGCGACACCGCGACCCCGAGGCGCGTGCCTTGCGCATTGAGCGGTGCCTCGTAGCCGACGCGCCCATAGAGCGTGTCGCCGCGCTGGCCGCCGAGCAGCCGCAGGTCGAGGTTGTCGCCGATCATGAACGGCGAATTCAGGCGGGCCAGCGCGCCGAGCCGCCAGGTGCCGCTCGCGTCCGCGCCGAAGTTGTCGAGGTCGACCGCGAAGGTCCAGCGTTTGGCAGGCGCCACGCTGATGGTCAGATCGACCGTGCCGGGCTCCTCGCCCGCCTCGATTGCCGAGGACACCTGAATACCCGGCAGATCGGACAGCAGCAGCATGGTCCGTTCGAGCTCGTGCTGCTGCAGCGGCCGGCCGAGCGGAATCTGCGCGACCCGCTCGCGCAGCAGGTCTTCGCGGATCGGCGTGCCGGCCGCGATGTCGAGCCGCACATGGCCGACGCGCCCTTCGAGCACGCTCAGTTCGACGTTGCCGGCGCTCACGTCCTGCGGCGGGATCACCACCTGGGCCAGCAGATAGCCGCGCTCGCGATACACCTGCGTGATGCGCGCCGCAATCGCTTCGAGGCCGGCAAAGCCGGTCTCCTTGCCGATCCGGTCCTGCACGGGCGCGAGCAGCACGTCGGTGGCGATCGTGTCGTTGCCCTTGAGCGTGATGTGCTTCAGCACGAAGCTCGGGCCGGCCGCGGTGACGGGCGGCGGCGCC
>NZ_JAAGPS010000184.1:0-9913 GCF_017105025.1 Paraburkholderia sp. Ac-20336
CCCGATGCCGACAACCGGCTCGGCCCGACCCTCGAAGCCTTGCTGAACGGCCGCTATTACTGGATTCCGTTTGACCGTATCAAACGCATCGTGATCGAGCCGCCCTCGGACCTGCGCGACCGGGTCTGGATGCCGGCTATCTTCACCTGGGCCAACGACGGCCAGGCCGCCGGCCTGATTCCGGCCCGCTATCCGGGCACGCTCGCTCATCCGGATCGCGCGTTGTGGCTCGCGCAACTGACCGATTGGAGCAGTGACGATCCGGCGACCGCGCGGCCCGTCGGACAGCGCATGTTCGCCTCGGAGGCGAACGACTACGCGCTCTTCGACGTGCGAACCATCGAACTGGAAAGCCGTGCTGCGGACCCCGAAGAGAACGGCGCGGCCGTCCCCGATCATGGCTGAGCTGACCGCCCGCGACCGCCTGCAGCCGTCACTGCTCGACCGGCTGACCGATCTCGAACCCGAGGCGAGCCAGGAAGCGCGCGAGCGCCGCGTGCTGTCGATGCGCGCACTGCGCGAGAGCGTGCAGCGCGACCTCGCCTGGCTGCTGAATGCGAACGGCCTCGCGTCGGTGCAGGACCTGAGCGGTTATCCGTACGTCGCGACCTCGGTCATCAACTTCGGCTTGCCGGACATTGCCGGCAAGACCGCCTCGGGGATCGATCCGCTGCGGCTCGAACGGCTGGTGCGCGACGCGATCTGGGCGTTCGAGCCGCGCATTCTGCGCGATACCGTGCGGGTCAGTTCGATGCAGTTCGAAGAAACCACCGGGCGTCATAACACCGTGTCGTTTCTGGTCGAGGGCGACCTGTGGGCGCAGCCGTATCCGGAGCGGCTCTACTTCAGGACCGAACTGGACCTGGAGGCCGGCGAGATGCGCGTGATCGATCAGGGTGGGCCGCGCTGACGCCATGAATCCCGACCTGATCAAATACTACAGCCAGGAACTGCAGCATCTACGGGAGATGGGCGGCGAGTTCGCGCGCGAATTTCCGAAGATCGCCGGCCGCCTCGGCATGGAAAGTCTCGAATGCGCGGACCCGTATGTGGAGCGTCTGCTCGAAGGCTTCAGTTTTCTCGCGGCGCGCGTGCAACTGAAAATCGACGACGAGTTTCCGCGCTTTACCCAGCACCTCGCCGAACTGGTGTACCCGCATTACCTCGCGCCGACGCCGTCGATGGCCGTGGTGCAGATCCAGCCCGACCTGAGCAGTTCGAGTCTCGCGGAAGGCGTGCGCATTCCACGCGGCAGCGCGCTGCGCAGCGTGCTCGACAAGAACGGTTCGACGCGTTGCGAGTACCGCAGCGCCCATGAACTGGCGCTCTGGCCGCTCGAAATCGCCGAGGCGCGCTTCTTTACGCATACCGGTTCGCTCGGCGGCATCGACAGCGCGCTGCCGGCGAGCATGGCGGGCGGCGCCGCCATCAAGGCCGGCCTCAGATTGCGGCTGCGCGCCACCGGCGGCCTGAAATTCAACCAGTTGAAGCTCGACCGGCTGACGCTGTATCTGCGCGGCACCGACGGCATGGCCACGCGCATCCACGAGCGTCTGCTGGGTTCGGTGAGCGGCATCGTCGTGCTGCCGGCCAAACGTCCGGCGGCATGGCACGTGCAGTTGCCGGCGAGCGCGCTGCGCCCGCTCGGTTTTGCCGACGACGAAGCGCTGCTGCCGCTCAGCGGCCAGTCGTTCCCGGGCTACCGTTTGCTGCAGGAGTACTTCGCTTTTCCGCAGCGCTTCATGTTTCTCGCGATCGACGGCTTGCAGGCGGCGCTGCGCCGTTGCGCGGAGACCGAACTCGAAGTCGTCGTGCTGCTCAAGCGTGGCGATCCGCAGCTCGAACAATCGCTCGACGCCGGCAATTTCGCGCTGCACTGCACGCCCGCCATCAACCTGTTTGCGAAGCGTACCGACCGCATCGCGCTCTCGGACGAGCAGTTCGAATATCACGTGGTGGCCGATCGCACCCGGCCGATGGACTTCGAGATCTACCGGATCGAGACCGCGACCGGCTATAGCGCGAGCGCGGGCGGCGAGCAGCAGTTCGAGCCGTTCTATCACGCGCGCGATCTCGGCGCCACGTATCGGGCCGGCGCCTACTATCAGGTGCGCCGCGAGAAGCGTTTGCCCTCGTCGCGGCAGCACGAGCGCGGACCGCGTAGCAGCTATCTCGGCAGCGAGATGTACATCGCGCTGGTGGATGCGAAGCATGCGCCGTTTCGCGCCGACCTGCGGCAACTCGGCCTGCAGGTGCTGTGCACCAATCGCGACTTGCCCCTGACGATGCCGGTCGGCGTCGGCCCCGCCGATTTCACGCTCGACGTCGAAGCGCCGGTGCAGAGCGTGCGCTGCGTGAGCGGCCCGAGCCGGCCGCTGCCGTCGTATGCGCATGGGGCCGTGGCGTGGCGGCTGCTGAGCCACCTGTCGTTGAACTACGCGTCGCTGCTCGACAACGACGCGCGCGAGGGCGCCCGCGCGCTGCGCGATCTGCTGAGCCTCTACTGTCCCGTCGACGATATCGCCAGCCAGCGGCTCGTGGAAGGCGTGCGCTCGATCGATGCGCGCTCGGTGACGCGCCGCCTGCCATGCGCCGGACCGATCGTGTTCGGCCGCGGTCTCGAAGTGACGCTGACGCTCGACGAAGCCGCGTTCGAAGGCGCCGGCGCGTTTCTGCTCGGCGCCGTGCTCGCGCATTATTTCGCGCAATACGTCTCGATCAATTCGTTCACCGAGACCGTGGTGAAGACGCTTTCCCGCGGCGAGATCATGCGCTGGCCAGCGAGGGTCGGACAATGCCGGACGCTCTGACGCTGCTGCGCCGGCTCGAGGACGACGCGCGCCGCTTCGACTTCTTCCAGGTCGTGCGGCTGCTGGAGAACGCGTATCCGGACAAGCCGCGCGTGGGCGAGTCGATGCAGCCGCGCGACGACGCGATCCGTTTCGTGCAGGAACCCGAACTGGTGTTCCAGCCGACCTCGCTCGGCGCCTTCACGCCGGCCGGCGAACGCCATGCCGCGCGCCTCGCGGTCAAGTTCTTCGGCCTGTTCGGCCCGCACGGCCCGCTGCCCACGCACTTGACGGAATACGCGCGCGATCGTGCGCGCAATGCGGGCGACCCGACCTTCGCGCGTTTTCTCGACGTCTTCCATCACCGCATGGTGACGCTGTTCTACCGCGCGTGGGCCAATGCGCAGCCGGCCGTGAGTCTCGACCGACCGGGGCGCGACCGCTTTTCCTTTTATGTCGGCAGCCTGTTCGGGCTCGGCGAGCCGGCGCTGCGCGAGCGCGACGCGGTGCCCGATTTCGCCAAGCTGCACTTCGCCGGTCTGCTGGCCGGGCCGACCCGTCCGGCCGCGGGGCTGAAGCTCGTCCTGACGCGTTTTTTCAACCTGCCGGTCGAGATCGAGCAGTGGGTCGGCCATTGGATGACGCTGCCCGCCGGTTCGCTGCTGCGTCTGGGCGCGGCCGACGGCGCCGCGCTCGGCGTGGCGACGCTGCTCGGCACGCGCACGTGGGATTGCCAGCATAAGTTTCGCATCGTCATCGGACCGCTGAGCCGCGCCGATTACGAGCGCTTTCTGCCGGGCGGCGAGAGCCTGAAGCGTCTCGTCGACTGGGTGCGCAACTACGCGCGCGACGGGCTCGACTGGGACCTGCGGCTCGTGCTCAGACAGGAAGACGTGCCGCGTCTGCAACTCGGGCGTCACACGCGGCTCGGTTACACCACCTGGACGCTCGGCGAGGCGGCGCAAGGCGATCAGCGCCAGCTGGTGCTGCAGCCGACCGCGCCGGATGGCCGTTCACGGATTGCCGCGGCGGCGCGTGCGCCGTCTTCTTCTGCGGTGCCATCATCGACATCATCGGGGGAATAGCCATATGGCCGAGATCAAACGGGCAGCCTTGTTCGGCAAGCTGAACAAGCTCGGATTCCGCGCAATCGAAAGCGCGAACGTGTTCTGCAAATTGCGTGGCAATCCTTATATCGAGCTTGTGCACTGGTTCCATCAGATCCTGCAACTGCAGGACTCCGATCTGCACCGCATCGTCAAGCACTATGGGCTGGAGCCTTCCGGCCTCGCGCGCGATCTGACCGAAGCGCTCGACCGCCTGCCGCGCGGCTCGGGTTCGGTGACCGATATTTCCTCGCAGGTCGAGGAAGCGGTCGAGCGCGGCTGGGTGTTCGGCTCGCTGATGTTCGGCGAGTCGCAGGTGCGCACCGGTCATCTGGTGGTCGGGCTGCTGAAGACGCCGTCGCTGCGCAACAGCCTGTACGGCATCTCGCGCCAGTTCGAGCGCATCAAGCTCGAGGCGCTCGTCGACGAATTCGACAGCCTGCTGCGCGAGTCGCCGGAAGCGGCGATGAGCGCGAGCGACGGTTTTCAGGCCGGCGGGGCGCAGGGCGCGGGCGCCGATGCGGGTGATGCAGGCGGTCCCGTGCCGGCCGCTGCGCTCGGCAAGCAGGAAGCGCTGCGGCGCTTCACTACCGATCTGACCGAGCAGGCGCGCAACGGCAAGCTCGATCCGATCGTCGGGCGCGACGAGGAAATCCGCCAGGTGGTCGACATTCTGATGCGCCGCCGCCAGAACAATCCGATCCTGACCGGCGAGGCGGGAGTCGGCAAGACCGCGGTGGTGGAGGGCTTCGCGCAGCGCATCGCGGCGGGCGACGTGCCGCCGTCGTTGCGCGACGTGCAGTTGCGCACGCTCGACGTCGGTCTGCTGCAGGCGGGCGCGAGCATGAAGGGCGAGTTCGAGAACCGCTTGCGGCAGGTGATCGAAGAGGTGCAGGCCTCGGAAAAGCCGATCATTCTGTTTATCGACGAAGCGCATACGCTGGTCGGCGCGGGCGGAGCGGCCGGCACCGGCGACGCGGCGAACCTGCTGAAGCCGGCGCTCGCGCGCGGCACGCTGCGCACGGTGGCGGCCACCACGTGGGCCGAATACA
This sequence comes from Paraburkholderia sp. Ac-20336, assembly GCF_017105025.1. Lineage (NCBI taxonomy): Bacteria > Pseudomonadati > Pseudomonadota > Betaproteobacteria > Burkholderiales > Burkholderiaceae > Paraburkholderia > Paraburkholderia sp. Ac-20336. Next base: position 4,948 of record NZ_JAAGPS010000184.1, read on the forward strand.
AGAAGCACATCGAGAAGGACCCGGCGCTGACGCGGCGCTTCCAGGTCGTGCAGGTCAGCGAGCCGGACGAGACCAAGGCCATTTTGATGATGCGCGGCGTTACCTCGACGATGGAGCAGCATCACAAGGTGCAGGTGCTCGACGAAGCGCTCGAAGCGGCGGTGAGGCTCTCGCATCGCTATATTCCTGCGCGCCAGTTGCCCGATAAATCGGTCAGCCTGCTCGACACGGCCTGCGCGCGCGTGGCGGTCAGCCAGCACGCGACGCCGGCTTCGGTCGACGATTCGCGCAAGCGTATCGCGGCGCTCGAAACCGAACTGGCGATCATCGGCCGCGAAAATGCGGTGGGCGTCGACACGCGCGAGCGTCAGGCCGCGGCCGCGGAAAAGCTCGCCGCCGAACAGGCGCGTCTCGCCACGCTCGACGCCCGCTGGCAGGCGGAAAAAGAACTGGTGACGCGGATTCTCGATCTGCGCGCGCAATTGCGCGGCGAGACCGGCAAGGTGGAAGGCGTGGCGCAGGCCGGCGCGGCGAACGAAGCAGAGCGGGAAGCGAACCACGCAGCGGACCACGAAGCGAACCGCTCAGCGGCTGAAACCGGCGCTTCCGGCGACACCGCCGCACGCGAGGCACGGCTCGCCGAACTGCGCGAGCTGCAGGCGCAACTCGCGCAGCATCAGGGCGAAGACCCGCTGATTCTCCCCACCGTCGACCAGCAGGCGGTCGCTTCCGTCGTGCAGGACTGGACCGGCATACCGGTCGGCCGGATGGTCCGCAACGAAATCGAAAACGTCCTTAAGCTCGCGGAGAATCTGAACCGGCGCATCATCGGTCAGGCGCATGCGACCGAGATGATCGCGCGGCGCATCCAGACCTCGCGCGCCGGTCTCGACAATCCGAACAAGCCGATCGGCGTGTTCATGCTCGCCGGCACTTCGGGGGTCGGCAAGACCGAGACCGCACTGGCGCTCGCCGAGGTGCTGTACGGCGGCGAGCAGAACGTCATCACGATCAACATGAGCGAGTATCAGGAGGCGCATACGGTGTCGTCGCTGAAGGGCGCGCCGCCGGGATACGTCGGCTACGGCGAGGGCGGCGTGCTGACCGAGGCGGTGCGCCGCCGTCCGTACAGCGTGGTGCTGCTCGACGAAGTCGAGAAGGCCCATCCGGACGTGCACGAAATCTTCTTCCAGGTGTTCGACAAGGGCTGGATGGAAGATGGCGAGGGCCGCGTGATCGACTTCAAGAACACGCTGATCCTGCTGACCACCAATGCGGGCACGGACCTCATCACGAGCCTGTGCAAGGACCCGGAACTGATGCCGGAGCCCGAGGGCATCGCCAAGGCCCTGCGCGAGCCGCTGCTCAAGGTGTTTCCGCCGGCCCTGCTCGGACGTGTCGTGGTGATTCCGTACTACCCGCTCTCCGACGAAATGCTCGGCGCGATCATCCGCCTGCAGCTTGGGCGGATCGAAAAGCGCCTGCGCGTCTCGCACAAGGTTCCGTTCAGCTACGACGACGACGTGGTGAAGTTGATCGGCAGCCGCTGCACCGAGCTCGAAAGCGGCGGCCGCATGATCGATGCGATTCTGACCAACACGCTGTTGCCGCGTATCAGCACGGAATTCCTGACGCGCATGATGAACGGCAGCGCGGTCGCGAAAGTGCAGATCGGGGCGCGCGACGGCGAGTTTCTCTATACGTTCGATTGATCGGACCGACGCGACGTTCGCGCGGATTTTCGGCTACTTCGCATGGTGAGTGCCTTTCTATGCCGCAACAAGTCAGCATGGGCGCAACGCTGCAATGTTCGTTCGGCGCGGCGCCTTCGTCTCTCGTGGTGCTGCCGGTCAATCGCGTGATGGGCGAAGGGCCGCCCGCGGCCAACATCATGGATCACATTCCGCTCGTCAACATCATGCCGTTCGGCGTGTGCAGCTCGCCCGCCAATCCGACGGTGGCCGCCGCGACGGCCGCCGCGCTGGGCGTGCTGACGCCGATGCCGTGCATCCCGGCCACCCTGTCGCCGTGGGCGCCCGGCGCGCCGACCGTGCTGCTCGGCAACCAGCCGTCGCTCGATAACGTCTCGACCTGCATGTGCAACTGGGGCGGGGTGGTCACGATCGTCAATCCCGCGACCGTCAAGACGATGATTCCGTGACATGACCACGCAAAATCAGAACCGCCACGTCACCGTCAGTTGCGCGCCTGCCGGCCAGGACCTGCTGTTTCTGCACCTGAGCGGCACCGAAGAGTTGGGACGCCTCTGCGAATGGCGGCTCGATCTGCTGAGCCAGCGCAACGATCTGCAAGCCGCCGATCTGCTCGGGCAGGACATCTCGATCGCGCTGTCGCTGCCCGGCGACGGCGAGCGGCAATTCAACGGGATCGTCACGGCCTTCCGCATCGTCGCGCCAGGCGACAGCGTGCGCAACCGCATGGCGCGCTACGAAGCCGTGGTGCGTCCGCGGCTGTGGCTGCTCACGCGTGCGTCGCACAGCCGCTTTTTCCACGAAAAAAGCGTGCTGGATATCGTGACCGGCGTGTTGCAGGACTACAGCATCGACCTCAGCAATAAATGCCAGGCGAGCTATCCGACGCTGCCGCACTGCGCGCAATACCGCGAAACCGACTTCGCTTTCGTAAGCCGCCTGATGGAGCACGAGGGCATCTACTACTACTTCGAGCACAAGGCGGGCAAGCATACGCTGGTATTGACCGATTCGAGCGACGTGCACGCGCCGATCGAGCACTACGCGACGATCTCCTACGATGCGTGGCACGAACCGTCGAACGAGAAGGAATGCGTGTATGCGTGGAGTTCGGGCGCGGAATTGCAGACCGGCAAGTATGAAGTCAACGACTACGATTTCGAAAAGCCTTCGTCGAGCAACCAGCAAGGGCTGCTGTCGCGCGCGACGCGGCCGAAAGTCTACGATCCGCCGGTGTACACGATGCAGGAGCACCTGAGCGGCCACGTGCAATCCGGCGACGGCGATCGGTACGCGAAGGTCGGCATCGAGATTCGCCAGGCGCGCAACGACAGCATTTCGGGCCGTTCGAGCGCGCGCGGCATCTGGCCGGGCGGCCAGTTCAAGCTCGAACATCACGCCTGCGACGCGCAAAACCACGATTATCTGGTGGTCAGCGCGACGTACGAGATCAATTCGGATGTCTATGTATCGACGGTGCGCCATGATCCGTCGCTGCCGTTCTTCGACTGCGCCTTCACCGCGTTGCGCAAGGAAAACCACTTCCGCTCGGAGCGGCTGACCGTTCAGCCGGTGGTGGCGGGCCCGCAGACCGCGGTGGTGGTCGGCCCGGACGGCGAGGAAATTCTCACGGACAAATACGGCCGCATCAAGGTGCAGTTTCATTGGGAGCAGTTCGCGCCGCCGGCCGATGCGGACGCGCGCATGAAGCGCTGCTGGGTACGCGTTTCGCAGAGCTGGGCCGGCAAGAACTGGGGCACGTTCTTCCTGCCGCGCATCGGTCAGGAAGTGGTCGTCGAATTCGTCGAGGGCGACCCGAACCGGCCGCTCGTGACCGGCTGCGTCTACAACGCGAATACGATGCCGCCGTACGCGCTGCCGGCGAATCAGATGTTCTCGACGTTGAAGAGCAATTCGACCAAGGGCGGCGGCGGCTTCAACGAAATGCGTTTCGACGACGACAAGGGCAGCGAGCAACTGTTCTTCCACGCCGAGAAGGATCACGAGACGTGGGTGAAGAACGACATGCTGAACAACGTCGGCAACGATCGGCATCTGAAGGTGACCGGCAACGAGTTCATCGCGATCACGGGTGCGCGCCACGATGCCGTGACCGGCGACCAGAACGCCGAGGTCGACGGCAATGCGTCGCTGAAGGTCGGGCAGAAGCTGCAGGAAAAAGTCGGCATGGACTATGCAATCGATGCCGGCATGAATATCCATATCAAGGCGGGCATGAACGTCGTGATCGAGGCGGGCGCGAGCATCACGCTGAAGGCGGGCGGCGCCTTCGTGGTGATCGGCCCGGCGAGCGTGGCGGTGTCGGGCACGCCGATCCTGCTCAACTCGGGCGGCTCGGCGGGCTCGGGCAGCGGCTCGTCGCCGACCGCGCCGACCGCGCCCAAAGATGCCGACGACGGCACCAAAAAAATCAAATCGTGAGTGATGCCGTGAGTGATGCCGTGAGTGATGCACCGGACCGGTTGTGGGGAGCCAAGTGAACTATCCGATTCTTTCGCTGCGGGTTGCGCGGTTCAACGACGAGACGCTGGCCGAGCCGATCGCGATCGCGTTCGGCCCGGCGGGCGGCACGATCGGCCGGGCCAACGACTGCACGCTGGTGCTGCCGGATCAGCAGCGCGCGATCTCGCGCGTTCACGCGCGCATCGAGTTCCGCGGCGGCGACTACCTGCTGTGCGATCTGGGCAGCAATCCGAGCGTGCTGAATCAGCGCGCGCTCGGCGGCACGCGCGAGGCACGACTCGCGGACGGCGACCGTCTGCTGATCGGCCCGTATCTGCTCGAAGTGTCGCTCGGCGAGCCGGCGGCAGGGGTGGGTGGTCTAACGGGCGGCCTGACGGGCGGGCATGATCCGCTGAGCGCCGCGCAGGTGCTCGGGGGTCCGCTGCCGGCCGATTCGCAAGGTGACGCGCTGCGGCTCGGCGCGCTCGATCCGCTCGGGCAGCCGGGCTTCGGCGAAGCGCAGCGGATTTCGTCGCGGCCGGGCTTCGCGGGCTCGGAGAGCGATCATGTGTCGCCGGAGTGGCAGGCGTTTGCGGTGCCGCAGGCGCAGGCGCCGCGCCCGCCGTCGAGTCAGCCGCTGATTCAGCCGCCGGGTCAGCCGTCTTACCCGCCGTCGAGCCAGTCGTCGCACCAGGATCAAGGCGCGGCGGCGCCCGCCGGCGGCATTCCGGCGGACTACGATCCGCTCGCCGATGCGTTGGCGCAGTGGGAAACGCCCGCGCAGGCGGGCG
>NZ_JAAGPS010000185.1:0-9614 GCF_017105025.1 Paraburkholderia sp. Ac-20336
TGAAAGCAGCGGACGACATCGAAATATTTTTCATGTTTTGCTTTAGGAGACTTCCCTATCCCTTTGATGTTACTCGACTTTACACTCAAGCGCCGACCGGCGCCGGAATCCCGAACAGCCTGAAGAAGTTTTGCGTGGTCGCGGCGGCCAGCGCCTCGTCCGACATCTCGCGTTGCTGCGCGATGAAGCGTCCGACATAACTTACGTACGCAGGTTCATTGGGTTTGCCGCGATACGGCACCGGCGCGAGATACGGCGAGTCGGTTTCGATCAGCAGGCGCGCGAGCGGCACGCGGCGCGCGACGTCCTGCACCTCGGTCGCGTTCTTGAACGTGACGATGCCCGACAGCGAGATGTAAAAATTCTGCGCGAGCGCCTGCTCGGCGATGGCCCACGGCTCGGTAAAGCAATGCATGACGCCGCCCGTCTCGCCCGCGCGCTCCTCGGCCATGATGCGCAGCGTATCTTCCGACGACGAGCGCGTGTGGATAATCAGCGGCTTCTTCGTCGCGTGCGCGGCGCGGATGTGCGTGCGAAAGCGCTCGCGCTGCCACTCCATGTCGGCGATCGAGCGGCCTTCGAGGCGGTAATAGTCGAGCCCCGTCTCGCCGATCGCCACGACTTTCGGATGCGCGGCCAGCTCGACCAGTTCGGCCACGCTCGGCTCGCGCATGTCCTCGTGATCGGGATGCACGCCGACCGACGCGTAGACGTTGTCGTGGCGCGCGGCGATCTCCAACACGGACGGCAGCGTTTCCAGGTCCACCGACACGCACAGCGCGTGCGTGACCGAATGGCTGCGCATGTTTTCGAGGATTTGCGGCAGACGGTCCGCGAGTCCTTCGAAGTTGATGTGGCAGTGCGAGTCGACAAACATGATGAGGTCCTGCGAAAAAATGGGCTGGTGAGCTGACCGGCGGACGGGCGGACGATCAGGTAGCCAGGACATGGCGCGGCCGCGGCCGGCTGCGGAGCCTTGCCCGGTTGCACGCCTCGCTCGCCCGTCCCGCTGGCTTTGCCTAGCCGGCCTGCGCGAGGCGCTTGCCGAGAATCACCAGATCGCGCTCGACGCCGTCGAGCACCGCGACGCGCGGCAGCGAGCCCCACACGTCGAAGCCAAAGCCGCGGAAAAGCCGCATGCTCGCCTCATTGTGACCGAAGACGAAACCGAGCACCGTGTCGATGCCGAGGCCCGGCGCCGCTTCGAGCGACGCGGCCAGCAACTGTTTGCCGAGCCCCTGGCCGCGCGCGCTTTCGTCGAGATAGATGCTGACCTCGGCGGTGCGCTGGTAGGCCGGGCGGCCGTAGAAATCCGAAAAGCTCAGCCACGCGATCACGCGGCCCGGCGCGCGCGGATCTTCGACGACCCACAGCGGACGTTTCTGCGGGCCATGCGCGTGAAACCACGCGAGCCGGCTTTCGACGCTGACCGGTTCGAGGTCGGCGGTGACTTGCCGCGACGCGACGGTCGAGTTGTAGATGGCGACGATCGCGGGCAGATCGTCGAGCGTGGCGTCGCGGTAGGAAAGGCTCATGGTGCGTTGGCTTGAAACGTTGACGTGGAGACGGGAAAACGAGGCAACAAAGGCAAAAAGGGTGTTATGCGAACAGCGCGCGATAGCCGATAAACAGTTCCTCGAACACGAGGCGCGCATTCAGCGGATGGTTTTCGACCGCGCGCTGGCGCGTCACACTGCGCAGAAAGCGCGCGAACGCATTGGCCTCGGCCTGCGACGCGCACTGCGCAAGCGCCGCCGACGCCTGCGGGAAATAACGCGGCGCACCGGCCGTGCGCTGCGCGAGCAGATCGTACATCCAGCGTTGCAGCCAGCCGAGCACGAGCGGCACCGGCAGCTTCTGCAGCGCCTCGCCGCAGGCGAACGCGTCGCACCCGGCGCCGGCCGCCAGTTGCTTCAAAGTCCAGTCGCGCAGCGGACGGTTTTCGTCGCTGGCGAGCGCGAGCGCCGCGAGCGGCGCCCCGCCGGCTTCGGCGAGCAATGCCGGCGCATCGGCCACGCCTTGCACGGCGAGCCACTGCGTGGCCGCCTCGGGCGCGGGCACGCTCATTGGCCATTGGCGGCAGCGGCTGATGATGGTCGGCAAAAGCCGGTCGATGCGCGCCGACACCATCAGGAATACGACCCCCGCGGGCGGTTCCTCGAGCGTCTTCAGCAAGGCATTGGCAGCCGCGACGTTGAGCGCTTCGGCCGGATACAGCACGACGACGCGTGCGCCGCCGCGGTGCGAACCGACCCCGACGAAATCGAGCAGACCGCGAATCTGCTCGATCTTGATTTCCTTGCTCGGCGTACGGGTCTTCTTGCCTTCGTCTGCGTCGGCCTTGTCGGCTTTCTCGTCGGCGGCATTGGCGGTGTTGGCCGGGCCGGCTTCGGCGGCAAGCGCTTCCGGCACGACGATGCGGTAATCGGGATGATTGCCCTGCGCGAACCAGTTGCAGGCCACACAGGCGCCGCACGGCTCGCCGTTGGCCTGCTGCGCCTCGCACAACAGCCCCTGGGCGAGGTGCTGCGCGAAACGCAGCTTGCCGATGCCCGCCTGGCCATGCAGCAGCAACGCGTGCGGCCAGTGGCCGCGCAGCTGCTGCAGGCGGTTCCAGTCATCGGCTTGCCACGGATAGATCATCGTTTCTCTTTTTGAATCAGTGGGTTGACAGCGCTTCCCGAGATTTGTCCTCAAATACGGTACGCGCTCGCACAACGTTATAAGCTTGAAATTATATTCTTTAAAAATCAAAGAACTGCAATCAATTCCTCAAGCTGTTTCTGGATACGCGCGATGCTTTGCGACGAATCGATGATAGCGAAACGGTACGGCGCCTCTTCCGCGCGGCGCATGTATTCGGCGCGCGTGCGCTCGAAAAACGCCGCCGATTCGCTCTCGAAGCGATCCGGATTGCGCGCCGCGCTGCGCCGCTCGTTCGCGACGGCGGGCGGCAGGTCGAACAGCACCGTGAGGTCGGGCTGAAAACCGCCCTGCACCCAGCGCTCGAGCGCTTCCAGCTTGTCGCGCGGCAAGCCGCGGCCGCCGCCCTGGTAGGCGAAGGTCGCATCGGTGAAACGGTCCGACAGCACCCAGTCGCCGCGCGCGAGCGCCGGCTCGATCACCTCGGCCAGATGCTGGCGGCGCAGCGCGAACATCAGCAGCGCCTCGGTTTCGAGGTCCATCTTCTGATGCAGCACGATCTCGCGAATCTGCTCGCCAAGCGGCGTGCCGCCCGGCTCGCGCGTCATGACGACCGAGCGGCCGGTCGCCGCAATCCTGGCCTCGAGCCGTTCGCGGAACCAGCCCAGATGGGTGGTCTTGCCCGCACCGTCGATGCCTTCAAACGTAATGAATTTGCCGCGCGCCATCATTGTCCTCGAATGTATTTGTCCACGGCCTTGTTGTGCTCGCCGAGCGTGTCAGAAAAAATGCTGCTGCCGTCGCCGCGCGATACGAAGTACAGCGCGTTGCTTTGCGCCGGATTCAGGGCCGCCTGCAGCGACGCGACGCCCGGCAGCGAAATCGGCGTGGGCGGCAGGCCCATGCGGGTGTAGGTATTGTAGGGAGTGTCGGTCTGCAGGTCTTTTTTCCTGATGTGGCCGGTGTAGCTCTCGCCCATTCCGTAAATTACGCTCGGGTCGGTCTGCAGCGGCATGCCCGCGCGCAGGCGGTTCGCGAATACCGCAGCGACGAGCGGCCGGTCGCCCGGCTTGCCGGTTTCCTTTTCGATGATCGAGGCCATCGTCAGCGCATCGTACGGCGTCTTGTAGGGCAGATTCGGCGCGCGCGCGAGCCACGCCTCGTCGAGACGCACGTGCATCAGACGGTACGCGCGGCGGTAGATGTCGAGGTCGCTCGTGTTCTTGTCGAACAGATAGGTGTCGGGGAAAAAGAGCCCTTCGCCGTTGCCGATCGACGCCTCCGGCGCGCCGATCGCGCTCATCAGGTCGGCGTCGCTCATGCCGGCCGTGTCGTGCCTGAGCGCGGGATTCGCGTCGAGCTCGGCGCGCATGCGCTTGAAGGTCCAGCCCTCGATGATCGTCGCCACGTATTCGTTGACGTCGCCGCGTGCGATTTTCTGCAGCACCTCGTAGGGCGTGACGCCGCTCTTGAACTCGTAGTTGCCCGATTTCAGTTCGCTTTGCAGGCCGAGCACGCGCGTCATCGCGATAAACAGCTCGGGTTCGAGCGGCACGCCGCCGCGCTTGAGTTGCAACGTGACGCTGCGCAGGCTGCTATGCGGTTTGACGGTGACGTCGAGTTGCGCCGGGTTCAGTTCGAGCGGGCTCGTGGCCCAGTGATATCCAGCGGCGACGGCCGCCGCGGCCAGCACAACGACGACTGCGCCGGCAATGAAGCATTTCTTCAGAAGGGACACGTCAGGACAGAATTAGCGTTTAGATTGCAACGAACTGATTTTCAACGGGAAAGCCTCGCGCCGATCGGCATGGAGACTGCGCCGTCTTGCGGCCCTTGCGGGTTTTTTCGGTCCGTATTGGCCCGTATTGTATAGAGGTGGACACGAGATAGTCACAGCCGCGGCCCCGGAGTCACTGTACCACCTCGACGCCAGGCGACCCGAAGTGACCCGAATCGACAAGCTATCACGCGAAGCCGACGCCTGGAAGCGCAAGCGCAAGGCGGCTCTGCCTGCCGATCCAGCCGACGGAGCCGGCTCGAAGCCGATGCATTGCCCCGCGTTTCCCGGGTTGACGCGTTTCGAGACCGCGAGAATATCGGCGCAACGAATCCAACCTGAAACAGTTTCCTTCTCAAAAAAATACGCCGATACAATGCGTCCGCCTATCACATCTGACTATTCGGAATTTGGCACCGAATGGTCAATCCGGGGAACCGATGCTTCAATGCTCATTCAAATTGAATGGTAAGCCGATGAGCGAATTAAAAATCGGTGCTTTATCGTTTCCGGCTTTTTCCGGCCAGGAAAATGACATCAATCAACCTGCTCTCATGTGTACGCCGGGATATGGTGCCATTCCCATCGCCCGCTACTACATTTTTGATCGGCAGTCGGGCGGCCTCCTCGGTCCGCTAAAGGAGCGGCTTGACCTGAATGGCAATAAAAAGGGCGAATGGTATTCGCTCTATGCCATCGACGGGAATATCGACGACGAGGTTATCTGCAATGGCATCGTTCGCGGCCAGTTCAGGCTGCACCCGAAAGGAAGACTGGAGAGAAGCGAGGGTTGCGTAACGATTGAACGGCTGACTGACTGGAATCGTATCCGCTCTATATTTACCGACACGCCGAAAATACCCATTGCCGGGTTGCGGCTTAAAGCATATGGCGAATTGATTGTGGCATGAAAAGGATTCTGATCTTTCTCGCCGTCGGCCCATGCCTCGCGCTGGCCATCTTTGCCAATGCAATATGGTGGATCATGCATCCGGATACGCCTTTGAATTTTTCAAATCCGGTATGGAACTGGCTGGTTTCCGTATACGGCGTTAAAACGGCTTATCAGAAATCCGATCTGGCCTTTCTGGTTTCGTCGGCTGGAATCGTACTCGGGTTCGCTGCGGCTATACTGATTTTCCGACGGCGCAGGGATGCTGAGAAAAGACGTTGAAACTCGTTCCTTTCGCACCAGTAAAGAAGTTGGCGGAGTCGGTGCAGGCTGCCATCCAGGAAGTGCGGCAAGCGCGACGAGCATGGGTGTGAAGCAGACACGCGAAACGTGGCAAGGTTGGACCGAATATAATAAGTCACAACTGACTTAGCTCGGAATCCATGAACACATCGCTCGGTAACGCCGCAGGTACTTCCTCGACTGCTCCAACCACGCCGAACCCGGCCGCATCCATCACCCTGCCGCTGCCGCCGCGCCCCTCCGCCGACGAGTTCGCCGCCGTGCTCGAACACGGCGCCTATATGCCGCTCACGCAGTTCGGCGTGATCGACGTCACCGGCGACGACGCGGCCAGCTTCCTGCACGGCCAGCTCACCAACGACGTCCAGCATCTCGATGCCGCTCACGCGCGCCTCGCCGGCTACTGTTCGGCGAAGGGGCGCCTGCTCGCGTCGTTCCTCAGCTGGCGCAGCGGCGACACGATCCGCCTACTGGTGTCGAAGGACGTGCAGGCGGCCGTGCAGAAGCGTCTGTCGATGTTCGTGCTGCGCGCGAAGGCGAAGCTCGCCGACGCGAGCGGCGAACTCGCGGTGGTCGGCCTCGCGGGCGACGTGCGCGGCGCGCTCTCCGGTGTGTTCGACGCGCTGCCCGACGGCGTGCACGTGCAGGTCGACGGCACGGCGGGTTCGCTGATCCGCGTGCCGGATGCGCTGGAACGCCTGCGCTATCTGTGGATCGGCCCGAAGGCGCAGGTCGAGGCGTTGCTGCCCGCGCTCGACGGCACGCTCCAGCGCGTCTCGCCGGCGGTGTGGGACTGGCTCGATATCCGCGCGGGCGAGCCGCGCATCACGCAGCCGGTCGTCGAGCAGTTTGTGCCACAAATGGTTAACTTCGACGTGCTCGGCGCGGTCAATTTCCGCAAAGGCTGCTATCCGGGCCAGGAAGTGGTCGCGCGCAGCCAGTATCGCGGCACGATCAAGCGGCGCACGTCGCTCGCGCACGTGGACGGCGAACTGGAAACGGTGCGCCCCGGCGCGGAACTGTTCCATTCGGACGATCCGGGCCAGCCATGCGGGATGATCGTGAACGCGGCGGCGGCGCGGGAAGGCGGCGTCGATCTGCTCGTCGAGATCAAGCTCGCGGCGCTCGACAACGGCACCGTGCATCTCGGCTCGGCCGATGGCCCGGCGCTGCGCTTTATCGCGCTGCCGTACGGTTTGCCGACCGAGGTGTGAGCGGCGGCGGATGCGATGAAAAGCGGCGCTCAATGGAGCGCCGTCTTTTATCGGCCGTCGGCTGGTTTGTCCGCCAGGCCTCACCGGTTACCGTGATCGGCTGTTCTAGCCGCCCGACTCGCCCACTTCACCCGACAGCGCTTCACCCGACTTGCCTGACCTCGTCCGCCTTGCGCGGCCGCTCGCCTGCGGCAAACCCGCCGCCCCTGCTCTCACCGGGAGACGCCCCCGATGTGCCTGATCGTTTTCGACTGGCGACCCGACGCGGTCGATGGCCCGCTCTTCACGCTCGCGGCAAATCGCGACGAGTTCTTCCGCCGCACGGCCGAGCCGCTCGGCTGGTGGCATGACGCGCCGGGCGTGCTGGCGGGCCGCGATCTGGTGGGTGGTGGCACGTGGCTCGGCATGTCGCGCGACGGCCGCTTCGCCGCGCTGACCAATTACCGCGCGCCGGCCGAGATGCGCGCCGACGCGCCCACGCGCGGCACGCTCGTCAGCGACTGGGTGAGCGACGCCGCGCGAGACCGCAGCGGCGATCCGCATGAAACGCCGCTCGACTATCTCCGCCACGTCGCACAAGACGGCGACATCTACAACGGCTTCAACCTGCTCGTCGGCGACTGGACGCGCCGCGAGCTCGCCTGGTACTGCAACCGCGGCGGCGCTCACAGCGGCCCCGCGCTGCTCGCGCCGGGCACGCACGGCATCTCGAACGCCGTACTCGATACCGCGTGGCCGAAGCTCGTCAGAAAGCGCGCGGAGCTCGGCGCATTGCTCACGCGCGAGGCAGCGCCGCCGCTTGAACGTCTGATCGATCTGATGCGCGATCCGCGTCTCGCCCGCGACGACGAACTGCCGTCCACCGGCATTCCGCTCGAACGCGAGCGGGCGCTGTCGGCGGCGTTTATCGAATCGCCCGAATACGGCACGCGCGGCACGACCGCGCTGCGCGTCGCCGCCTATGGCGGGGTGATCGGCGTGGCGGTGGCCGAGCGCAGCGACGACAACGGTTCGCACCGCATCGTGCGGCCCGGCGATTTCGAACGCAGCTTCGCGTTCAACGTCGAGCGGGCGAGCTAGAAGACCGCGCCCTCACCCGACGCCAAACGCCGCGCGCAGTGCCGCCGCGGCATCCGCGTGCGCCTGCGCGACCTCGGGCACAAAGCCGCCCATCTTGAAGAACTCGTGGATCATGCCCGCGTAGCGCCTGAGCGTGACCGGATTGCCGAGCGCGCGCAGTTTCTCCGCGTATGCGTCGCCCTCGTCGCTGAGCGGATCGTATTCGGCGGTCGCGATCCACGCGGGCGCGACGCGCCGAAAATCGGGTGCGCCGCGCGTGCCGTCGAGCGGCGCGAAACGCCAGTCGTCACGATCGCCGGCGTCGCGCAGATACTGCTCGAAGAACCATTGAATCGTCTCGCCCGACAGCAGAAAGCCATCGGCAAGACGCGCATGCGAGTCGGTCTGCTGATGGCCGGTCGTGCCCGGATAGATCAGCAATTGCAGCGCGAGCGCCATGCCCGCGTCGCGGGCGAGCACCGCGCAGACCGTCGCGAGCGTGCCGCCCGCGCTATCGCCGCCGACCGCGAGCCGATCCGCGTCGAGCGCGAATTCGCCGGCGTGTGCGTGCAGCCAGCGCAGCGCGTCGAACGCGTCTTCGACCGCCGTGGGGAATCGGTGCTCGGGCGCGAGCCGGTAGTCGACCGACAGCACCGCGCAGCGGCCGTCGCGCGCGAACATCCGGCATAGCGCGTCGTGCGTGTCGACGCTGCCGACCGTGAAGCCGCCGCCGTGGTAGTAGACGAACGCGGGCAGCGGCTCGGCCCAGCCCGGCTCGACCGGGTAATAGAGACGCGCGCGGATCGTCGCGCCATCGCGCATCGGCACGCGCAGGTCCTCGACCGAAAACATCGGCGCGCTCGCGATCTCGAGAATCGGCGCGCTTTTCTCGTAGGACGCGCGCGCGGCCTGCGCGCTCATCTGGTGATAATGCGGGCGCCTGGCCCGCGCGATCATGTCGAGCACCTGCTCGATCTTCGGATTCAACGGCATGGTTTGGGCAACGTGATGCGCGCCGAGCGCCGGCGGCGCAAATGCGTCAAAAGGTTAATCCGCGTTCTTCACTTCCGGCTTCAGCGACATCGGATCGGACGGCTCGCGCAATTGTTCGATATCTTCGTGACGCAGCTTCACGGTCGCCATGATGCCGGGATGCGTGACGATATAGAAACGCCGCGCGGCAATCGCCTCGAACGCGAGGTCGGCAACATCGGCGGCGGACAGCTTGCCCGACTGCACCGCGCGCTGCAACTGCTTGCCCGCCGCGATCTGCGAGCGGGTCGGCCGACCCGCGTTGCGCAGCCCGGCCGGGCGCGCGCGCTCGGCATCGGCGATGCCGGTCGGCACGAAGGCCGGACACAGCAACGAACAGCCAACCTCGCCAACCTCGCCAGCCGTGCCCGCCTGCGCGAGCCGCAGGTCGTGATAAAGCGTCTCGGTCAGCGACACGACCGCGTGCTTCGACGCGTTGTAGATGCCCATCGCGGGCGGCGACAGCAGCCCCGCCACCGACGCCGTGTTGACGATATGCGCGGGCTCCTTCTGCGCGAGCATGATCGGCGTGAAGACGCGCACGCCGTGCGCGACGCCCATCACGTTGACGCCGAACACCCACGACCAGTCGTTCGCGCTGCTTTCCCACAGGAAGCCGCCCGAGCCCACGCCCGCGTTGTTAAAGAGCAGATGCACCTTGCCGAACGCGGCGAGCGCGGCCTCGGCCAGCGCT
>NZ_JAAGPS010000186.1:0-9591 GCF_017105025.1 Paraburkholderia sp. Ac-20336
TTACAAGCCGGCCGAATCGGCGCCGGCCTGCGCGGCGGCCTTGGCCTCGATCATCAGCCGCGCGGGTTTGCCGGCCGGCGTGTTCAACCTCGTGATGGGCAGCGGCCGCAAGGTCGGCGCGCGCATCGTCGGGCATCCGCTCGTCGCGGCGATCAGCTTCACGGGCTCGACCGAAACCGGCACGCGCGTGCTGCAGGCGGCCGCCGCGCGCCAGGCACGCGTGCAGCTCGAAATGGGCGGCAAGAATCCGTTCGTCGTGCTCGCCGACGCCGATCTCGACGGCGCGGTCGAGGCGGCGCTGACCGGCGCCTATAGCGCGACGGGCCAGCGTGGCACGGCGTCGGCGCGGCTCATCGTCGAGCGCGCGGTGTTCGCGCCGTTCGTCGACGCGTTGCAGGCGAAGCTCGCCAGACTCACCGTCGATCACGCGCTGAAGCACGGCACCGACATCGGTCCGGTCGCGAACGCGGCGCAGCTCGAACGCAATCTCGACTACGTGCGCATCGGCGAGCAGGAAGGCGCGCAACTGCTGCACGGCGGCCGGCCTCTGGAGCGCGCGACGCGCGGCTATTTCTTCGAACCCGCGCTGTTTATCGGCGAGGCGGAGCACCGCATCGCCCGCGACGAGATTTTCGGGCCGCTCGCGGTCGTGCTGCGCGCCGACGACTACGAGCACGCGCTCTATCTCGCGAACGACACCGCCTATGGTTTGTGCGCCGGCATCTGCACGCGCTCGCTCGAACGCGCGCGGCATTTTCGCCGCCATGTGCAGAGCGGGCTCGTGACGATCAATCTGCCGACCACCGCCGTCGAGCATCACGGACCCGGCGGCGGGCGCAAGGCCTCGGCCTATGGCGCGACCGACGCGGCGTTCTGGACGGCCGTGAAAACGGCCTACGTGGCGGGCTGAGCGCCATGAGCCGCGCTCACGCATTCGCTACCGGTTGCGCGCATCGGCTCACGCGGCGCTTCATGTGCTGCTCGCGCTTTCGTCCGCAACCTCACCCGCAAATTCACCCGGATTCGCGCGACGGCTGAGGCCGCCGCGCACTGCCCTGCTGCAATTACACGACATCAATGCAGCTTTTCAACCTCAGGAGACAAAGATGACCAGCAAGCTTCGCCGTTTGACCCTGACCGCGATGGCCGCAGCGGCCCTCGCCGCGCCGTTTGCCGCGCAACTGTCCGCACGCGCCGATGAGCCGCTCAAGGTCGGCTTCCTCGTGAAGATGCCGGAACAGGCGTGGTTCATCAACGAACAGAAGGCCGCGACCGCGCTCGGTCAGAAGGACGGCTTCTCGGTCGTCAACATCGGCACGCCGGACGGCGAAAAAGTGCTGGCCGCGATCGACAACCTCGGCGCGCAGGGCGCCAAGGGCTTCGTGATCTGCGCGCCCGACGTGCGTCTCGGACCGGCGATCCAGGCGCGCGCGAAGCGCTACAACATGAAGTTCGTGACCGTCGACGATCAACTGGTCGACTCGACCGGCAAGCCGCTCGCGAACGTGCCGCACCTCGGCATGTCCGCGTTCAAGATCGGCAACCAGGTGGGCCAGGCGATCAGCGACGAAATGAAGCGCCGCGGCTGGAAGCCCGAGGAAGTCGGCGCGCTGCGCATCACCGACTACGAACTGCCGACCGCGAAACTGCGCACCGACGGCGCGACGCAGTCGCTGCTCGCGGGCGGCTTCAGGAAGGAAAACATTTTCGACGCGCCGCAGAAAACGACCGACGACGAAGGCGGCTTCAACGCGGTATCGCCGGTGCTCGCACAGCATCCGAACATCAAGAAGTGGGTGATCTTCGCGCTCAACGAGGAAAGCGTGCTCGGCGGCGTGCGCGCGACCGAGCAGCTGCATATTCCGGCCGCGGACGTGATCGGCGTCGGCATCAACGGTGCGGGCGAAGCATTCGCCGAGTTCCAGAAGAAGGAGCCGACCGGCTTCTACGGCACGATCGCCGTGAGTTCGACGAACCACGGCAAGGAGAGCACCGAGAACCTCGTCGAGTGGATCAAGGACGGCAAGCAGCCGCCCGCCGACACGCAGACCACCGGCAAGCTGATGGTGCGCGACAACTGGCTGGACGTGCGCAAGGAGCTTGGTATTTGACGCGGTATTTGAGGCGCGGCATTTAACCCGCGGCATTGGGCTCGCAGTATTTCACCGGCATTTAAGCGAGGTTTCTCGCCGCCGTGGCGGGCCGCATCGCGCTCGTATGTTCATGCGTTCATGTGTTTAGCCGCACGAGCGCGAGGTGGCCCGCGCAGGTTCCACCCGTTTGAGGTTTCTCGATGACGTCCTTCTCCACCGGGTCCCACGACGGCGCGGCGGCGCTCGCGCCCTCGCCCGCTTCCGGCGACCCTTATCTGCAACTCGACGGCATCACCGTGCGCTTTCCGGGCGTGCTCGCGCTCGACCAGGTCTCGCTCGAAGTACGGCGCGGCGAAGTGCATGGCCTGATGGGCGAAAACGGCGCGGGCAAATCGACGCTGCTGAAGGTGCTGTCCGGCGTCAATCATCCGGTCGCGGGCACGCTGTCGCTCGACGGCGTCGAGCAGCAGTTTGCGACGACCAAAGCGGCGATCGCGGCGGGCATCGCGATCATCTATCAGGAACTGCATCTGGTGCCGGAGCTGACCGTCGCCGAAAACCTGATGCTCGGCGCGTTGCCGAATCGCTTCGGTATCCTCGACGAAAAGGCGCTCGTCGCACGCGCGATGCGCGAGCTCGAACGGCTCGGCGAAAAGATCGACCCGTCGCAGCAGGTCAAGCATCTGTCGATCGGCCAGCGGCAGATGATCGAGATCGGCAAGGCGCTGATGCGCGACGCGCGCGTGATCGCCTTCGACGAGCCGACCAGTTCGTTGTCGTCGCGCGAAACGACGCAGCTGTTCCGCATCATCCGCGCGCTGAAGGCCGAGGGCCGCGCGATCATCTACGTCACGCACCGGATGGACGAGGTGTACGAACTGTGCGATCGCGTCACCGTGTTTCGCGACGGCCGCCGCATCGACACGTTCGAGGCCGGCGCGGAGCTCGATCGCGACCGGCTGATCAGCTGCATGGTCGGCCGCTCGATTACCGACGTGTATGGCTATCGCACGCGCAACCTCGGCGACGTGCAACTCGACGTGAAGGCGCTGCTAGGACCGGGGCTGCGCGAGCCGGCTTCGTTCGCCGCGCGCAAGGGCGAGATCGTCGGCTTCTTCGGGCTCGTCGGCGCGGGCCGCTCCGAGTTGATGAAGCTGATCTACGGCGCGGTGAAACCGAGCGCCGGCGAGATTGCGCTGAAGGGCCGGCGCGTGCAGTTCGCGACGCCGCGCGACGCGGTGCGCGCCGGTGTTGCGCTGTGTCCCGAGGATCGCAAGCAGGAAGGCATCGTCTCGATCGCGTCGGTATCGGACAACCTCAACATCAGTTGCCGCCGCCACTTCAGCCGTTTTCACGTGCTCAACGGCCGCAAGGAAGCGCAGACCACGCGCGAGTTCATCGGCAAGCTCGCGATCAAGACGCGCAACGGCGACACGCCGATCGGCACGCTGTCGGGCGGCAATCAGCAGAAGGTGATCCTGTCGCGCTGGCTCGCGGAAGAGATCGACGTGTTCCTGATGGACGAGCCCACGCGCGGCATCGACGTCGGCGCGCGTAGCGAGATTTACGGGCTGCTGTACGGGCTTGCCGAAGCGGGCCGCACGGTCATCGTCGTGTCGAGTGATCTTGCCGAAGTGATCGGCGTGACCGATCGCGTGATCGTGATGAAGGAAGGACGCATCGTCGGCGATTTGCCGAAGGCGCAGGCCACGCCCGATGCGCTGATCAAGCTCGCGTTGCCGCGCTGAGCGGCGGGCCGATCGCGCTGGGCTCACTTTGCTTCACGCCCTGCTTGCCCGCTCGCTCGCCAACTCGGTGAACGCAACCGGAACGCGCCGTTGCAAGCGCACTACCGCAGCCAAAACGGCACGAAAAACCGCATGAAAAACGGCATTGAAATGGAACAGACACCATGAATACACCTTCAACCGATTCCTCGACCCCCGCCGTCGCCGCCACGGGTCTCACCGCGCGAGCCGCGCGCACCTGGGACCTCATCAACAAATCCGGCATCGTGATGGTGTTCATCATCCTGTTCGCGGTGCTGTCGTTCACGGTTCCCGACTTTCTGAGCACGCGCAACATCCAGGGCCTGCTGCTCTCGGTCACGCTGATCGGCTCGATCTCCGTCACGATGATGTTCGTGCTCGCGCTCGGCGAGGTGGATCTGTCGGTCGCGTCGATCGTCGCGTTTTCGGGCGTGGTGGCGTCCGTGCTGATTACCGCGACGCATAGCGTGTTCATCGGCATCGTGGCCGGCGTGCTCGCGGGCGGCGCGGTCGGGCTCGTGAACGGCACGCTCGTCGCGCGCTACAAGATCAACTCGCTGATCGTCACGCTCGCGATGATGGAAGTCGTGCGCGGCCTCGCCTACATCACGTCGAACGGCGACGCGGTGATGATTTCCGAAGAGCGCTTCTTCGATCTCGGCGGCGGTTCGTTCCTCGGCATCTCGTATCCGATCTGGAGCAACATCGTCGGCTTCGTGCTGTTCGGCTTTCTGTTGAAGAAAACCGTGTTCGGCAAGAACGTGCTGGCCGTCGGCGGCAATAGCGAAGCGGCCGTGCTCGCGGGGCTGCCGGTCACGCGCATCAAGATCACCGTGTTCGTGCTGCAAGGTCTCGTGACCGGCTTCGCGGGCGTGATGCTCGCGTCGCGCATGAGCCTCGGCGATCCGAAGACGTCGGTCGGGCTCGAGCTCGGCGTGATTTCGGCCTGCGTGCTCGGCGGCGTGTCGCTGACAGGCGGTGTCGCGACGATTTCGGGCGTGCTGGTCGGCGTGCTGATCATGGGCTCGGTGCAGGACGCGATGAGCCTGCTGAACGTGCCGACGTTTTACCAGTACCTGATTCGCGGCGGCATTCTGCTGCTCGCGGTGCTGTTCGACCAGTTCCGCCGCAGCAAGCGCGTGCATTGACGCACGCTTGCCCCGTTCTTTGCCGGTTTTCCCTGCGCTTGCGAGAAGGCGTACTGCCGATGCGGATCGATCATCCGCATCGGCTTTTTTTATTGCATCGCCGTATTGCATCCTCGGTAGGCAAAGGGCAATAAAACAAAGGGCAATAAAAAAACGGCCGGGCATCACGATGCCGGGCCGCTTCTTGGCTCACGTGTTCATGCTGCCCGCTTTCAAAACCGGCAGTTGCACACGTCAATCCGCATTCCGGCTTTTGCCGGAAAAACGGTACTCCCTATTGCAGGGGTTTTGACTATTGCCTGATAAACCGGTCGTTTGCCCAGAGTCCTTCGGTGTCGCTATTGCTGGAATTCACGAACTCGACGTCGTGGCCGACCACGCGCACGACCCGGAAACTGGAATCCTGCGGCGTCGATACGCATTGAAATCCGGAGAAGAATTCCTGCATCTGCTGCTGTTCACCGGCTTGCGCATGCTGGTCGGCGGCATCGAGCTTATCCTTCGACACGCAGCCATACGCATTGGCCTTGAACTGAATCGTTTGCTGCGGCTTGATCATGACGTCTTGCGCCTGAACGCTTGCGGCAGCCAAACCCGCCATGGCGAAAACAACGGCGATTCGAGTTTTCATTTTTTTCCTCCGGTGCAGGTCAGAATGCTCAGGTTAGCTATGTATTTAACTTTAACGGCGGACCCGCAACTTGCACTTTAGGAGAACGGGAAAGAAGGACAAGCACATTTTGTGTGCGGTCGCAACAGTGGCGGATTGTCGCACCTCATGCCGCATCTGATTAATCCTTGAGCAGGTGCCTGAACGAGCCGGAATGAAACGGATAACTAAAAGATCGACGGCGCGCACGCCTTTAACAGGTAATGCATTGCACGGCGTATTCGCGTAAACGCGCAGCATCAATTAAGCGATTTAATAAAATGAATGCGCGGATTTTGTGCGACGCACACAAAGTCATCGGGCGGGCAAAGCCAGTCATGCGAAATAACGGTGTATGTGCAGAAGATAAACGATGCCAGGCGCGCAACGGCTCGCCTGGCCGCACTCGCTAAATCACTCCGAACGCGTGTCGGATTTGAAGAAATCCGCCTGAAACAGGCACATGCGCAGCGCATTGTGATACTGGCCGTTGCTGAAAAATTCCTCGATCAATTCGGCCTCGTGCCTGAAGCCGCATTTCTCGTAAACGTGAATCGCCGCCGCATTCGATTTATCGACGATCAGGTAGAGCTTGCGCATGTTCAGAACCGAAAACGCATAGTCGATCGCGAGGCGGGTCGCGACGCTCGCGTAGCCGCGACCCTGCGCATGCGGCGCGATGATGATCTGAAACTCGCCGCGCCGATGGATGTAGTCCAGCTCGATCAGCTCGACGAGCCCGACCGTCGCACCCTTGTTGTCGATCGCGACGAAGCGCCGCTCGCGCAGATCGTGCACGTGCTCGTCGTAGAGCTGGCTCAGTTCGGAGAAGGTTTCATAAGGCTCTTCGAACCAGTACCGCATGATCTTGGCGTCGTTGTTCACGTCGTGGACGAAGCGCAGATCGGTGCGTTCGAGCGGGCGCAGGCTCAGTTCGCGGCTACGTTCGATGGTCATGGCATTCCCCTTGAGAGCCAGCGGTTCGGATCCCGGCGTTGCATGCAGCGCATGTAACGCGGTCTTTTTTTCACGTCGATGCCGGTTAGTCTACGTGTAACGAGGGCGAGTTCGCGGCGGGCGCCGGGCGCATGCAAGGCGTCGTTGCCCCGCGTGCGGCAAAGCATGCGCCAGGCGCAAAGCCGCGCCGACAGGCGAGGGCAGCGCGGTGTTTCGCCAGCGGCCGCCAGCATCGAGCGTTTATGCTCGGCGAGACGCCTGACGGGCATAAGCGGTGCTCTACAATGAAATCATGCTCCTGTGATGGAGGCTATCGTGAGCGAGCACCTGATATTGGGAATCTTTCTGGTGGTTCCGCTGCTGATCGTCGCGTTTCTTTTCTCAGACGAACTGTGGCAGGAACACCGTCATCTGCACGAAGGGCGACCGTTGCATGCGCGGCCGAGGCGCATCGACTGGCGCCATCCGCTGCGCCGTTCGCGCGATCATCGGCTGTGAGGTTGGGCGGTGGATCGACCATGAAGCGGACGTGAAGTCCGGGGCATGCTATTGCCCGGCGCGCCCGAAAAAAAGCCTGCCGCTCAGGCAGGCTAAAAAAGAGATCCACACTCAATGCCTTGAGTTACAAGGCAGTAGACAGTCTAGCGGCGCCGCGCCTATTGGTGGTTTCAACGGCTTTTACAGATGTTACGGCGCATGACCTGCATGGCCCATGTGACTTAAGTGGCAACTTCAGGTCTGGGCGGCAAATGGCGTCGGCGGCTAACCGGCCGGGCACGCCCGGCCTCAATCGGCGCGCCAATGCGCGCGAATCCGTTTGGCCAGCGCTTCGAGCGTGTCCGCGTCGGCGGGTTCGCGCGCATGCATTTTCAGCGGATGGCCTTCCCAGCGCGGAATCACGTGGAAATGCACGTGCGGCACGGTTTGTCCGGCCGCCGCGCCGTTGAACTGGCCGATGAACACGCCGTCCGGGCGCAAGGCCGCGCGCACGGCAATCGCGAGCTTCTGCGCCATGCGCATCGACGCGACCAGCGAGGCATCCGACAGATCGAAAATTTCCGCGACCGCTTCCTTCGGCACGACGAGCAGATGACCGTCGGCCTGCGGCATCAGGTCCATAAAGGCCAGAGCACGGTCGCTTTCGGCCACCTTGATGCAGGGTAATTCGCCGCGCAGAATTTTCGCGAACGGGTTGCTGTCGTCGTAGCTCATCGCGTTTCCTTTCCTCGTTGGACTGGGTGGGGTGACCGGTCGATAGTAACGGGGCCGCCGCGTTTTTTTGCGCCGTTTTGGGCGTCGCTTTCGGCGCCGCGTTCCTTACGCGGTCTTGCCCGTTCTCCGTCGATTGTCCGCCGCGATTGTTACGCTATCGCCTTGACGGCGAGAAGCCGGCTCAACCGCTCGTCGCCACCTGGTTCTTGCCGTCGCGTTTGGCGCGATACAGGCCGACGTCGGCGGCTTCGATCAGCGTCGTCACCGGTTGCACGATCGACGGCACGAGGCTCGCCACGCCGATGCTGATCGTCACGACGCCCGCCGCGGAGCCCGCATGGGTAATCGCGAGGTCTTCGATCGCGATGCGGATTTTTTCCGCGAGCAGCCGCAAGCCGCCGGCGGACGTGCCCGGCACCACCACCGCGAACTCTTCGCCGCCGAAGCGCGCCGCGAGATCGGACGCGCGGCCGAGGCACGATTCGATCGTATGCGCGACGCTCTTGAGCACTTCGTCGCCGGCGACGTGCCCGTAGGTGTCGTTGTAGGCCTTGAAGTTGTCGACGTCGATCATCAGGAAGCCGAGGCCGGTTTTGTCGCGCGCGCCGCGGCGCCATTCGGCGGTGAGGTACTGATCGAGATAGCGCCGGTTCGACAGCCCCGTCAGGCCGTCCGAATGCGTGAGCCGCTGCAGTTCCAGATTGGTCGCGAGCAACTGCTGCTGCGACTGCCGCAGCGCGCGATACGCCTCGTCGCGTTGCAGCAGGTTCAGATACGAGCGCGAGTGATAGCGGATACGCGCGATCAGCTCGATGCGATCCGGCAGTTTCACGAGGTAATCGTTGGCGCCGGCCGCGAACGCCGCGCTTTTCACGAGCGGCTCCTCCTTGGTCGACAGCACGATGATCGGCATGTCGCGCGTGGCCGGATTCTGCCGGTACTGCCGCACCAGCGTGAGACCGTCCGTGCCCGGCATCACGAGATCCTGCAGGATCACCGTGGCGCGGGTGGTCTCGGCGCACTGCACCGCCTCTTCCGGCGACGCGCAGTAGTGAAAGTCGACGCCGGGCTCGCCGGCGAGCGCGAGGCGCACCGCCTCGGCGATGATCGCCTGGTCGTCGACGAGCAGCACCATGATCGGGCACTCGGCCGCGGGCGGGTTGGCGAGGATGCGCGCGAGCGCGTCGTCGATGGCGAGGCTGGGCGCATCTTCCACGTCGAGCGCGTGTGCCGGTGCCTGTGCCGGTGTGTTCGCTTCGTCTGCGGCATGCTGCGCAGCGGCGTTCTGGGGCGGTTTAGGCGTGTCCATGTCGTTCAGCCAGAATGAATATCGGGAAATCCACGTCAATGTGCAAAGGGGGCCTCGCGCTCGCCGATGGCGGCCACGAGCGCGTCGGCGATGCGCGGCAACGGCAGGATCGCGGCGGCGGCGTCGAGCGCGGCGGCCGCCTTCGGCATGCCGTACACGGCGCTCGTCGCCTCGTTCTGCGCGATCGTGTAATGACCCTTGGTGCGCATCGCCTTCAGGCCGATCGCGCCGTCGCGGCCCATGCCGGTCAGCAGCACGCCGACCGCGCGCGCGGGCCAGCGCGCCACCACGCTGTGAAAGAACACGTCGACGGAAGGGCGGTACGGCGTTTCCTCGGGCACGCGCGTGTAGCCGAGCATGTTCGGCAGCTTCAGATGCAGATGGTCGTCGGTGGCGGCGAGCAGCACGACGCCTGCCTGCGGCCGGTCGCCTTCGCGCGCGATGCGCACCGGCC
>NZ_JAAGPS010000187.1:0-9633 GCF_017105025.1 Paraburkholderia sp. Ac-20336
GGGTACGGCGGGCCTGGTTGGCCCGGCCGGCGCGGCAGCGGGCGTCACCGGCTCCGGTTCGGGGCTCAGCAACACGGCGGTGATCGTGCGCGGCTCGACCCGGCGCTCGACCATGCTGTTGCGCGCCGCGAGCGTCAACGCGAGCAGCGTCAGATGCGCGACGATCACGGCGCCGAGCACGAGCGCGGCACGCCGGTAGTCCGGCGCGGAATTCGTCACTGAATTCATCGCGTTGCCGCGGTTCGCGGGGTTTGCCATGACGGCTTGCAACATCGCTGCCACCTCCGCGTTCATTGTCCTCTCGCGCCCCGCGTTTTAGAACCGGCTGCGCGCTGGCGCCGAGCAATTCGGGAAATTCTCCCGCCCGATTGCGTTGTCAAACAATCGCCCGGTGCGGTACTTTGAATCGATGACGCGCGCCATCGCGGCACAGCGATTTCACCACGGAGTACCACAATGCCGGAGACACCTATCCTCACCAGAAAACCCTGCCGTTCCATCGCGCTGGCCGTCGCGTTCGCGCTCGGCACGGGCGCCGCGTATGCCGCGGCCGCGCCGCTTGCCTACGTGACGAGCGAGAAGGCCGGCGTCGGCGTGATCGACCTCGATCAGATGACGCTCGCGCAGACCTTTCCGGTCGGCGCGGACGGCCCGCGCGGCCTGAGCCTGAACCGGGACGGCACGCGCCTGCTGGTCGCCAACAAGAACACCGGCGACCTCGCGGTGATCGACACCGCCACGGGCAAGGTCGTCAAGCGCGTGAAGATCGGCAAGAACCCCGAGTATGTGCGGGTGCACAACGGCTATGCGTACGTGACCTACGAACCGGGCGAGAGCGGCGGGCCGCCGGGAGCGCAGGCGGACGGCAAACCTGGCGACAAGCCCGGCGCGAACGATGACGACGACGCCAACAAGCCGCCCGCCGAGATCGCGATCGTCGACATGAAAGACTGGCGAGTGATCCGCTCGGTGACGAGCGGCCACGAAACCGAAGGCATCGAGTTCTCGCGCGACGGTCAGACGATGCTCGTCACGAACGAAGGCGACGACACGGTATCGGTCTATCACGCGCGCACCGGCGCGCCGGTCAGGACCGTGAAGCTCGCGGCGGGCGGCCGGCCGCGCGGCATCCGGCTGTCGCCCGACGGCAAGGACTACGTGGTCACGCTGGAGTCGCTGAGCAAGTTCGTCGTGCTCGACGCGCACACGTTCGACGTGGTCAAGACCGTCGACACCAAGCTCGGCCCCTATGGCGTGGCGTTCGGCCCCGACGGCAACCGGCTGTTCGTCGCGGCGGCGCGCGACAAGGCCGTGCAGGTGTTCGACGGCCACACCTACGAGCATCTCGCCGACGTGCCGGTCGGCCAGCGCTGCTGGCACTTCAGTTTCACGCCGGACGGCGCGAAGCTGATGGTCGCGTGCGGACGCTCCGACGCGGTCTACGTGCTCGATGCGAAGAGCTATCAGCCGCTCAAGCAGATCGGCGATCTGCCGCTCGCGTGGGGCATCGTCACCTATCCGCATAGCGACGGCTCGATCGAATCGCACTGACCGGCCGATCTTGCGCGGCGGCGCTCGTTTGCAGGCGGGCGCCGCCGCGTTTCGATGTGCTTCGATGCATTTGGATGCGCTTAGCCGCCAGCCGACTGCTTCCATTCGCCGCGACGCATGATCCAACCCGCGCGGCCGCTCGCTACAACTACGACGAGCAGCCACGCGGCGGCCACGCCTCAATACCCCACACCTTCACTTCCACGCATAGCGCATCCCGACCCAGAAGCCGCGCGGCGCGCCCGGCCCGACGAACTGCTCGTTGACCGGGTTCGCGCCGTTGAACGTATTGTTGGGGCCGGTGAAGAAGTTCTGGCCGAGCGCGCCGAAGCTCGCATAGCGCTTGTCGAGCAGGTTCGTCACCGAGGCGAACACCTGTACCTGCTTCGTCACCTGATACGCGGTGTCCATGTCGATCAGCAGGTAGCCGGAAATCCTGCCGTTCGCGTCCTGGTTGTTTTCGTCGCCCTGCGCGTAGACGCTGCCGCGCCAGGTGAGGTTCGTGCCGATGCGCCATTTCGGCGTGGCCGCGTAGTCGAGCCGCAGCTTGACCGTCGTCGCGGGAATCCCCGGAATGTGATTGCCCGGCTTGACCGTGATGTTGCCGTCGTCGTCCGCGCTCGAATTGCTCGGGCTGCTTTCGGTCCAGCTCGACCGGTAGGTCGCGTCGACGTAGCTATAGCTGCCGGTCACCGTGATCGGTCCGAGCTGCGTCTGGCCGGCCAGTTCGACGCCTTGCCGGCGCGTGCGGCCGACGTTCTGGAAAAAGCCGAGCGAGCTGCCCGCGCCGTTGCTGCTGATGAACTGGATGTCGTTGTCGAGCGTCGTGGTGTAGGCGGCGGCGCTCCACGTCGTGCTCGCGCCGAGCTTGCCGCGTGCGCCGATTTCGAAGGTCTTCGAAATGACCGGTTCGAGCGACGGGTCGGAGATGAAGTCGTTCGGCAGCGAACACGGCGCGTTCGGATCGGCGCAGGCGAGTTCGATCGCGGTCGGCGAGCGCATGCCCTCGTTGTAGCTCGCGTAGGCCGTCAGCGCCCGCGTCGGATTCCAGTTGATGCCGACCGCCGGGTTGAAGCGCGAGAACGTATGGTGGCCGTTCAGGTTCGGCTGCTCGCCGCTTTCGTCGCCGATCGTGGCCTCGGCCCAGTTGTAGCGGCCCGCGAGCGCGAGCGACCAGTGCGGCGTCAGCGACAGCGTATCCGACAGATAGATGCCGTAGCTCGTGTTGTGCGTCTTCGCGTAGGTCTCCTGCTCGAAATCGCCGATGCCGATCGTCGCGCGCGAGTCGGTGAAGGCCGCGTCCTGCGAGGCCTGCGTGAAGCGCGAATTGGCGGCGTCCACGGCCATGCCCGCGATCAACTGGTTCTCCATGCCGCCGAGCTTGCCGAGCAGCGTCAGTTGCAGGCTCGCGCCGTAGCTGTCGGTCGCGACGACCGACCTCTCGTTGGTGGCCTGCAGCGTATTGACGTCGCCATCGTCTTCCACCGAGCCGTAGTCGTTATTGACGTTGCTGCTCGTATTCGTGTTGCGGAAGTGCCGGTAATAGGCATTGCCGCTCAGTTCGACGTGATCGTTGAAGTAGTGGTCGCCCGACAGCGTCAGGTAGCCGACCGTGTTCTGGTTCTGGTCGGGATACGTGTAGGGCTGCTTCGGATTGCCGAGGAACGAGCGCGGAATGGTCTGCGTGCCGTGCAGGTCGTTGTCGGCGGCACCGCCCGACAACGACAGCGTCGTATTCGCGTCGGTATAGCGCAGCTTGCCGAACGCCTGGCGGACGCGGCTCTCGTTTTGCTCGGCCCAGCCGTTGTCGTTGGCGGCGTTGGCGGTGAAGTAGTAGTCGAGGTTCTGGCCGATCGTGCCGCCCTGTTCGATCTGCGCGGCTTTGCGGCCCCACGAGCCGCCCGATATCTCGGCCTCGCCGACCGGGTTGTCCTTGCCGTTCTTGGTCGTGATCGAGAGTGCGCCGCCGAGCGTGTTGAAGCCGTAGGTCGGATTCGAGCCCGGAATCAGCTGCATCGTGCTGATCGCCTGCTGCGGCAGCAGGTCCCAGTTCACGACGTCGCCGAACGGCTCGTTCACGCGCACGCCGTCGACGAACACCGACAGCCCCTGCGGCGTGCCGAGCAGCGGCGAGGCGGTGAAGCCGCGATAGGTCAGGTTCATCTGATACGGGTTGCCCTGCGCATCGGCGATGCTGACACTCGGCAGGTTCGCCGCGAGGTAATCGGTGAGCGTCTGACGCCGCTGCCGTTCGAGGTCGGCGGCGTGGACCGTCTGCACGTTGGCGGGCACCTGCGTGAGCGGCGTGCCGATGCCGAGCAGCGGCGTGGTGCCGACCACGACGATCGGCGCGAGGGTCGTGGTGGGCGTTGCCACAGCGGTGTTGGCGGTGGCGTTGTCGCCGGCGGCGGGCGTTGCCACGGTTGCGGCGGACGCAGCGGATGTAGCGGATGTAGCAGACGCAGCAGACCCGGCGGCAGCCGATGCCGCAACCGGCGCCTCGGCCTGCGCCCACGCATTCGCGGACAAGGCGGCGAGCGCGCCGCCGAAACAGAGGGTGATGCCGGCCCGCCGTTCGAAGCGGCGTTTGCGGCGTGCCAGGGATCGCAGGCTCATCGTTATGTCTCCTGTCGGCTTTATCGGTGCGCGCGCGGCGCGTTCTTTGAAGTCTGTGTCAAGCCTGGCATACGCGCCTGTAAGGCGCGCGGGAGCTTTTCCCGATCTGGCGGGGAAGGCTTCCCAAAACCTGCGCAAAAATCGGTCGCGCGCGATCGCGCTGGGTAGAATGCAAGCGTCATGTCAAGCGACCCGATCCCTTCATCTTCCGCCGGCCGCCCGCCGCCGCATTCGACGATCCGCCGCGATCTCGCATGGGTCGTCGCCGTGACCGTGCTGGCGGCCGTGCTCGGCGCAACCTTCGATCTCAGCGAGAAGGCCTACCGCTTCACGCGCGGCATGGAGCGCTTCCAGCTCGACGAATTGCCGGGCACGCTGTTCGTGCTGTCGATCGGGCTCGTGTGGTTCGCATGGCGCCGCTATCGCGAGGCGCGTCGCGAGTTGAGCTATCGGCGCAGGCTCGAAGAGCAGGCCGAACAGCTGCTCGCCGACAACCGGCGACTCGCGAATCAGGCGCTGCAGGTGCAGGAGCGCGAGCGCCGCCATATGGCGCGCGAACTGCACGACGAACTGGGCCAGTACCTCAATGCGATCTCGCTCGACGCCGCGCGCATCCGCGATCTCGCGAAGGAGCGCGAGCCGGAGATTCATCGCGTGTCGCTCGGCTTGATTCAAAGCGCGAGCCACGTGTACCGCGAGATCGGCGGCATGATCCGTCGCCTGCGGCCGATCGGCCTCGACGAATTCGGCCTGCCGAGCGCGCTCGAACATTGCGTCGACGGCTGGCGCGAGCGGCTGCCCGAGGCGTCGTTTTCCGTGACCATCGAAGGGGACTTCAGCGGCTTGAGCGATGCGCTGACCATCACGCTGTATCGGCTCGTGCAGGAAGGCTTGACCAACGTGTCGAAGTTCGCGCGCCGCTCGCGGGTGGAGCTGTTCATGGTGCGCGCGCCGCGCGAAGGTGTCGAAGGCGACGAACGTGGCGAAGGCGGTGCGGGTAGCGCGGGTAATGCGGGTAGCACTTCAGGCCGGATCGACGAGATCGTCGTGACGATGGCCGACGACGGCCCCGGCGTCGATCTGACGCAGCCGCGCGCGGGGCTCGGGCTGATCGGCATGCGCGAGCGCGTCGAGGCGCTCGGCGGTGAATTCCACGTGGCGAGCGAGCCGCAGGGCGGCTTTCTGTTCTGCGCGCGCGTGCCCGCTCACGCGGGGCTGGCCGAGCCCGTGAACTGAAGCCCGAGGCGGCTCGCCATCTGGGCGAGCTGCACGCCGTTGTCGGCGCCGAACTTCTGGCGGATCACCGATTGATGGTTCGCCACCGTCTTCTGGCTTAGGCCCAGCTTCTCGGCGATGCTCGGCAGCGTATAGCCCTGCACGAGCAGACGCAGCACCTCGAACTCGCGCGCCGACAACTGCCGCCCCGGCGGCCCCTCGTTGAACGCGTTGCGCATCGCGAGCGCCTGCGAGATGTCCGGGCTCAGATAACCCGCGCGCCGCGCGACCGAGCGCACCGCCTCGACGAGCACGTCGGGCGCGCTGGCCTTGGTCACGTAGCCGAGCGCGCCGGCATCGAGCGCGCGGCGCACGAAGATCGAGTCCTCATGCACGCTGAAGATCAGCACGCGCGCGTCGGGCTCGCGCGCGAGCATGCGCCGCATCGCCTCGATGCCGCTCGCGCCGGGCAGCGATACGTCCATCACGACCACGTCGGGCCGCAGCGCGCAGAAGCGCTGATAAGCGAGCGCAGCATCGGCGGCCTCGCCGCAGACCTCGACGTCGGAATTCAGTTCGAGCAGCCGCCGGTAGCCTTCGCGCACGACCGCATGGTCGTCGACGAGCAGAACGGAGATCAGGTCGGTCGTCATGGTTGTGCTCCGTGGTCGCCGCCGGGCTCGCGGGCTGCGGCCGCGAGCCTGCGCGAGTTGGCGTCGTGGCGAAACAGGATCGGCTGCTCGCGTGCGGCGATTGCCTCCGCCCCGGCTGCCGACGCCGCGCGTTGCACGACCTTGACCACGCGCTCGTGAAACGGCGACTTGTCGCACACGGGGTCGGCATTGGCCGCGTCGCCCGTGAGCAGATAGGCCTGGCAGCGGCAGCCGCCGAGGTCGTGTTCCTTTTCCTCGCAACTGCGGCACGGTTCCTTGAGCCAGCTCAGGCCGCGAAAGCGGTTGAATGCGTCGCTGTCGTACCAGATCTCGCGCAGCGGCGTGTCCTTCACGTTCGGCAGCGCGAGGCCGGGCAGGCCGCGTGCCGCGTGGCACGGCAGCGCGGCGCCGTCGGGCGCGACGCCGAGAAACACCGCGCCCCAGCCGTTCATGCAGCGCTTCGGGCGGGTCTCGAAGTAGTCGGGCACGACGAAGAAAATCTTGCAGCGCTCGCCATGCGTGCGGCGATAGCGCGCAACCACCGCCTCGGCTTCTTCGAGCTGCTCGCGCGCCGGCATCAGTTGCGCCTGGTTCTCGCGCGCCCAGCCGTAGTACTGCGTGTTCGCGAGTTCGAGATATTCGGCGCCGAGCGCGAGCGCCATCTCGATGATTTTGTCGACATGCGGCAGGTTATAGCGATGCAGCACGCAGTTCATCACCATCGGAAAGCCGTGCCGCTTCAGCGCGGCGGCGACGCGCTGTTTTAGTTCGAACGTGCGCGTGCTGCTCAGGAAGTCGTTGAGTTCCTGGGTCGAATCCTGGAACGACAACTGGATGTGATCGAGCCCGGCGGCCTTCAGTGCGCCGAGACGTTGCTCGGTGAGACCGACGCCGGAGGTGATGAGGTTCGTGTAGAAGCCGAGCCGGTGCGCTTCCTCGACGAGCACTTCGAGGTCGTCGCGCACCAGCGGCTCGCCGCCCGAAAAGCCGAGCTGCACCGCGCCGAGCGCGCGCGCGTCGCGCAGCACGTCGAGCCATTGCGCGGTGCTGAGTTCGCGATGGTGGTCGGTGTAGTCGAGCGGGTTGTAGCAGAATGCGCAATGCAGCGGGCAGCGATAGGTCAGTTCGGCGAGCAGCCAGAGCGGCGGCGGCACGCTGGCGGCGCTCTGGCCGGGTTGCGCGCCGGGCCCGGCGGCGGGTTGTGCCACGGGTTGTGCAGCGGGCTGCACCGAGGGTTGCGAAAGATCGGTCATCGCGCTACTCCAGCCAGCCGCGCCGGTGCGCGTCGGCGATGAAAGCCCGTACCTCGGTGCCGATTCCGGTCGCGTTGAACGCCTGTTCCAGTTCGGCGATCAGCGTGTCGAGGTCGCGCGTGCCGTCGCAGCGTTTGAGAATTTCGCCGGCGCTCTGATTGAGCTTCACCATGCCCTCGGGATAGAGCAGCACGTGCGCGTTCTGCGCGGCTTCCCATTGCAGACGGAACGGCTTTGCAATCGTCAGCGGCAGGGCGGCTTCGCTGCCGCTTTGTGTCGATGCTTCGGTGGCGCTCTCTGCGCGTGTCGAGTCGTTCATTGCGGAAACGCCTTCTCGATCGAGTCGAGCATGGTCCACAGAATGTCGAGCTTGAATTGCAGGATTTCGAGCGCGCGCTCCTGCTGCTCGCGTCGCGTGAAATACGCGAGCGTGACTTCGAGCCCGTGCTGCACGTCGCGCTGCGCGAGCGAAATGCGCGAGCGGAAATAGGCGAGGCCCTCGGCGTCGATCCACGGGTAATGCTCGGGCCAGCTTGCGAGCCGGTCGCGATGCACCTGCGGCGCGAACATCTCGGTCAGCGACGAGCAGACCGATTCCTGCCACGGCGCGCGGCGCGCGAAATTGACATAGGCATCGACGGCGAAGCGCACGCCCGGCGTGACGTGTTCGAGCGACCACAGTTCGTCGCGCGTGAGGCCGACCGCATCCGCGAGACGCGCCCAGGTTTCGATGCCGCCTTCGGCGCCGTCGTAGCCGTCGTGATCGAGAATCCGCAGCACCCAGCGACGGCGCGTGTCGCGATCGGGGCAGTTCGACAGCACGGCCGCATCCTTGAGCGGAATATTGATCTGATAGTAGAAACGGTTCGCGACCCAGCCGCGAATCTGCTCGCGCGAACAGCCGCCGCTATTCATCTTCACGTTGAACGGATGATGAATGTGATACGCGGTGCCTTTCGCGCGCAACTGCGCCTCGAATTCCTCGTGGCTCCAGGCGGGCTTGTCGGCGCCCAAGGTTGCCGTTGCAATCGCATCGCGTGGGGCTGTTGTCGTGTCGTGGATGTCCTTCGCGTTCATGCCGTCTCCGTTTGTTTTATGGTCGTTCACTGCCGCGCCTCGTTACCGCATTGCCTTGCATTCGTCATTGCCGCTGCAGCCGCAATTGCGCACTCGCGCGCCGCGCAGTCGCAGGCTTCACAGTTCGAAACTCATGCCGTCATAAGCCACCTCGATGCCACGCTCGCCGAGCACACGGCGCTCGGGACCGTCCTCGACGAGAATCGGATTCGTGTTGTTGATATGGATCAGCACCTTGCGCCGCGCGCCGCGCTGGCTGGGGCGATGCGCGTCGAGCGAGTCCAGCGTTTCGATCATGCCGCCCGCGCCGGTCTGCGGCAGATGCCCCATGTCGGCGGCGGTTTTCTTCGACAGGCCGAGGCGGATCATTTCGTCGCCGGTCCATAGCGTGCCGTCGACGAGCAGCAGATCGGCCTCGCGCATCGCCGCGAGCACGTGTTCCTCGATCGCGCCGAGGCCCGGCGCGTAGAACACGCGCTGGCCCGATTGCAGGTTCGTCAGCACGAGCCCGATGTTGTCGCCGCGCTCGGGCGCGTGACGGTGCGGCGAATAGGGCGGTGCCTTGCTCGAGAGCGGCAGCGCGTCGATGCGGATGCCGCGCAGGGCCTCGACCGTGAGCGGCGCGCCGTCGAGCGCGATGCGGCGATGCTCGACGCCGCAGTAGTGCGACAGAATCGGCGCGACCGGAAAGCCGGAGCCGAGGTCCTGCCATACCGCGTCGGTTGCGTAGAGCGGCAGCGGCGTGTCGCGCTCGCGCAGCATCAGCAGGCCGGTCACGTGATCGATCTGCGCGTCGATCACGAGCACGGCGGCGATGCCGCTGTCGCGCGCGCGGCGAGCCGGCTGCAGCTCGGGATGCGCGGCGATCTGCGCGAGCAGATCGGGCGAGGCGTTGACGAGCAGCCAGTCCTCGCCGTTCGCGCTGACCGCGATCGACGACTGCGTGCGGCGCGTGGCCTTCAGCGTGCCGCGCCGTACGCCGTCGCAATTGCGGCAATTGCAGTTCCATTGCGGAAAGCCGCCGCCCGCCGACGAGCCGAGTACCTTGATCTTCATGCCGCACGACGCATGCCGCGCCCCTCTTCGACGGTTGGAATGAACATCGCGGCGAGCGCCTGCGCGACGCGCGCATGCAGCGCGGGATTGCTCGCGAGATGACCGGCCGCGCTCACGTATTCGAGCCGCGCCTCGGGAACCGCGCGCCCGAGACGCCGCAGATTGCCGCGCGGACACACCGGATCGCGCGCGCCATGCACGGCGGCGAGCGG